>DATBQT010000153.1:0-4106 GCA_036560685.1 Acidimicrobiales bacterium | reverse complement strand
GTTGAGCGATGCGGGACACGTGATCGAGCCGTCCGTCTCGGTCCCGACCGAGACGGGTGCGAGCCTCGCCGCCACCGCGGCGCCTGATCCCGACGACGAGCCGCCCGCGCTGCGGTCGAGCGCGTAGGGGTTGACCGTGAGCCCGCCGACCGCCGACCAGCCGCTCGTCGACCTGGGCGAGCGCAGGTTCGCCCACTCAGAGAGGTTCGTCGAGGCGAGGACGACCATCCCTGCGTCGCGGAGCCGCCGCACGAGCGGTGCGTCGGACTGGACCGGGCGATTCGCGAGCGACGTCGCGCCCGCGGTGCCCGGGAGGCCGACCGCCTCGATGTTGTCCTTGATCACGACCGGCACGCCGTGCAGGGGGGAGCGCACCGTGCCCCGTGCGCGCTCGGCGTCCGCGGTCATCGCCGAGGCCATCGCGTCAGGTGCGATCGCGAGGATCGAGCGCAGCGCGACGTTCGTCTGGTCCCTGTCGATCGCGGCGATCCGCACGAGCATCGACTCGGTCGCGGCCTGCGAGGTCGTCCGGCCGTCGGCCAGCCTCGCTGCGAGCTCGAGCGCCGACAGCTCGTAGGGGTGGAGCATCTCGTTGTGGTGCTGCGTCATCGAGCTCCCCTCGCCGCGGCGAGCCTACCGACGTGGGTCCGCGGTGGGCTGCTCGAATCTCGCGCGCCACACCCGGCGGTACGATGCTGACGTGGACGACGAGGTGCTGCTCGACAAGCTCCTCGCCGGTGACGAGCAGTGCTTTCGCGAGATGGTCAGCCGCTACCACACGACCTTGGTGCGGGTCGCGAGGTACCACGTCGACAGTGAGGCGGCGGCAGAGGACGTCGCCCAGGACACCTGGGTCGCCGTGCTGCGGGGCATCCACAAGTTCGAGGGCCGCTCGTCGTTCAAGACCTGGCTGTTCCGGATCCTCGTCAATCGCGCGAGGACGTCCGGGCAGAGCGAGCGACGGCAGGTCCCGGTCGACACCGCCGTCGCGGAGTCCTCCGTCGCGAGCTCGCGGTTCGACGCCCGTGGTGCGTGGACCGACCCTCCGACGCCGTTCACCGACCTCGTCGACCATCGGCTCGACGACGCGGGGACGGTGGCGGCGATCCGCACGGCGATCGCGGCGCTGCCCGAGCCGCAGCAGGCCGTCGTAACGCTTCGCGACGTTGAGGGACTGTCAACGTACGAGGTCTCGTCGCTGCTCGCGCTGACCGAGGGCAACGTGCGGGTGATCCTGCACCGCGGTCGTGCCAAGGTCCGAGCGGCGGTCGAGGACTCGATTCGAGGAGGTGGGTCGTGAGCGTGCTCACGCGTGACATCGCGTGCCGAGAGGCGGTCGAGCTCGTGACCGACTACCTCGACGACGCCCTGTCGAGCAAGGACCGACGTCGGTTCGAGCGTCACTTGGAGCGCTGCGACGGCTGCACGGCGTACCTGGACCAGGTGCGCGCGACGATCGCTGCGATGGGGTCCGTCGGCCCCGACGACCTTGACGACACGACGCTCAATGGGCTCGTCGCGCTCTACCGCGAGTTCCGCGGGAAGGCGCCATGAGCACCGCGTCGCTCGACGCGCGCGAGGACGAGGCTCGCGGACTCGACGCGGCCGACGCTGTCGGGAGCGCCCGCGACCGATTCGTGCTCCCGAAGGACGACACGGCCTCGGGGCATGCGGAGCTCGCGTACCTCGCCGGCAACTCGCTCGGGCCACAGGCGGTCGGCGTCGTCGACGACGTGCGCGCGGAGCTGGACGACTGGGCGACGCTCATCGTCGAGGGCCACCGCCTCGCGCGTCGGCCCTGGGGCGAGTATCACTCGCTGCTGCGCGGGCCGATGGCCCGGGTCGTCGGGGCGCGCGACGACGAGGTCGTGGTCATGAACACGCTGACGGTGAACCTGCACTTCCTCCTCGCCTCGTTCTACCGGCCGACGCCCACTCGGTTCCGGATCGTTATCGAGGACGCGGCCTTCCCCTCGGACCGCTTCGCGTTCGCAAGCCACGCGAGGTTCCGCGGCTTCGACGACGCGGTGGTTCGGCTCACGCCGCGAGACGGCGAGCGCTGCCTGCGCACCGAGGACGTCATCGAGCACCTCACGAGCGACGCCGACCGCACCGCGCTCGTGATCCTGGGCGGGGTCAACTACCTCACCGGCCAGCACTTCGACATGCCCGCGATCACCGCCGCCGCCCAGTCGCTCGGCATCACGGTCGGCTGGGACCTCGCGCACGCGGCGGGCAACGTCGAGCTGCAGCTGCACGACCTCGGCGCCGACTTCGCGGCGTGGTGCACGTATAAGTACCTCAACGGCGGCCCCGGCTCGGTCGGCGCGGCGTTCGTGCACGAGCGGCACCTCGGCGATCCGTCGCTTCACCGGCTCTCGGGATGGTGGAGCACCGATCCGTCGACCAGGTTCGACATGCTCGCAGAGATGACCCCGATGTCGACGGCCGACGCGTGGGCCGTCTCCAACCCCCCGATCCTCTCGATGACGCCGTTGCTCGCCGCGATGGCCGTCTTCGATGACGTGACCATGCCGGTCGCCCGCGCCAGGAGCGTCCGGCTGACCGGCTACCTCGAGCGGCTGCTCGACGAGGAGGTCGGCGACGTCGGGCTGGGCATCGTCACGCCGAGGGACCCAGCCCAGCGCGGCAGCCAGCTGTCGGTGCGCGTGCCGGTCGATCCCGACGTGGTCTGCGAGCGGCTTCGGAGCGTCCATGGGGTCGTGGGCGACACGCGCCGACCCGACGTCGTCCGCGTCGCGCCCGCGCCGCTGTTCGCGACCTACCACGACTGCTGGCGTGCCGCCCGCGGCTTCGCCGAGTCGCTGTCGTGACCTACGACGCCGATCGCCTGGGCTCGCCGAGCGGCGCGGACGCGGTCGAGGCCGTCACCGACGACGAGCTCGCCGAGCTCGCGCTCGCCGCGGACCCAGATGCCCCGCTCGGACCCGACGCGGTGCCCTACGACCGGTTCATCGATGCGGAGTCGACGACGCTGCTCCCCGACTGGTACATGGGGCGTGCGACCGCGGTGCACGCCAGTCGCTGGCGCCGCCCCGTCATCCTCGCGGTGGTGGGGGCGTTCCTCCTGATCGACGCGGGCGGGCTGTGCTCCACCTACGGGTTCTTGACCTGGGCGTGAGCGGCCCAGTCAGCCCCGACGGTTGGCGACGCGACTGTTGATCGCCTGGATGGCGAGGTCAACCCACGTCGGCCCCGACGCGTCGCGCACCCTGGCGGTGAGCCCTCGCAAGAGGATCGTGCGGCCCGACGTCGTCTCGATGAGCGGCACGTACTGGACGGAAGGCTCCGAGTAGCGATGCGAGATCGCGCCGACGCCCAGCACGGTCGGCGACGGCCGAGGGGTGCGCTGCAGGTAGTCGGCCTTCTTGATCTCGTCCCATCGCCACGTCTTCGATGAGTAGATGGACCTCGCGGTGAGCCCGCGGTCGGAGAGGTAGAAGCCCACCCGGAACGAGTTGATCACCCCCACGACGAACACAACGATCGCGATGAAGACGACGGCGATGTAGATGTCAACGACCGAGTTCGTCCGACGGAACATCGACTGGAGCAGGAACGCGAGGGCCAGCACGGCGATCCCCGGCCCAATGGCCTTCGTGAACCGGTAGCGCGTGTCGCTGAACTCGACCTCGTCGTCCGGCCCCTCCATGGGTTCGAGGTTAGGGCGGCTCCCTGCCCCTCCAGTTGACCCGCATGGGTGACGGTGGTCACGGCAATCACACCCGTGGGGTGCGAGTTGTGCGCCAGTTGTGGCGGTCACGTGCGATCCGTGTTTGTCGTTGTGGAGACTCGTCTCGGTCCGCTGGGCGCATGACACGCGTCCAGGGTCCGACTGGTCGGATTCCGAGACACGGACCGGCAGAGAAGCGGGGACTGCCATGCGATCCACATCGATGAAGACCAAGTTGAGGGTCCTCGGAGGGCTGGTCGCCGCCGCCGCGGTGTGCACGGCGAGCGGTGCGCCGAGTCCGGCCAAGGCCGGCGCTTCGTCTCTAGTCGCCCGTGGTGGCTCGATGACCTGCGCTGCCGTGAGCGGTCGGATGAGCTTCTCCCCGCCGATGCGTCTCAGCGTCCCTGGCGGC
>DATBQT010000152.1:0-1644 GCA_036560685.1 Acidimicrobiales bacterium | reverse complement strand
ATCCACTTCGTCCGGGAACCCATGCCGGTCAGCCGGATAGCACGCGGGGTCGGACTTGTTGCCTTTGAAGGACGCGTGGCCGGCGTAGAGGACGACGCACCCCTTCGCGATCATGTCCTGGTACTCGGCCGCAGCGGCCGCGTCGAGGTTGACCTGCTTCGCCGAGGCCGTCGCCGCGAGGGCGTCGAAGCCAAAGGCGTAGCGCGTCCCGTCGGTCTTGAGGGCCGAGTTGGCCTTGATCGACTCGAACGGAACGGCCTGCTCGCCCGGCCCACCCTTGCCCGGCAGGTTGCTCGGGTCGGGGTGCGCCAGATCCACCGCCCACGGGCCCGCCAGCTGCGCGACGACCGCGTCGGTCTGCGACTGATCGCCCGGGAGCTTGTCCGGGTTCTCCGAGAGCGTGACGTTGCCGAACGTGACGAGGAGTCGGGTAAAGTGAACGTCCCACCCGTCGACGAACGCCGGTGCGTCCTCGGACGGGGGAGGGAAGGCGTAACCGGTCAAGGCGAGCACCTCGCCTGAGGCAGCGAAGCGGATACCTCCCGGTCCCGGATCGCCAGGACCGTCGCCGACGGCGATCGCCGCGGCGGTGCCACCGGGCGTGCTGCCACCCGACGAACTGCTGGAGGAGCACGCCACGGCGTAGGCGACGACACTCCCGACGACGACGATGGACATCAAGACTCGCTTCATCATGCCTCCTCCAGGAAGAACGAGGTTGGTCCTATAGCTGATGCAATCCAATTGCAAATAGTGGCTTCCTTGGGCAACTCACGAACTGCCAAAGTATTCAGCGGACGCGTCGGGTGCGGGCGACGCGTCCCGCCGCGTGCGACAGGACGAACTCGGCGAAGCGCCGCGCCTCGTCGTCCGCGATCCGACACTGGACCTGGCGGCCATCGCGCGACATCGTGACCAGGTCCGCGAGCCGCAAGATCCGGAGCTGCTTCGAGACGAGGCTCACGTCCGTGCCCGCGAGGCGAGCGAGTTCGCCCACCGAGCGACTTCCGTCGAGAAGGCGGACCAAGAGCTTCAGCCGCGCCGCGTAGCCCGCGGCGGTGAGGATCTGCTCGGCGCGCTCATAGACGGCTTCGTCGACGACGCTCGGCGTAGCGGGCAACCGTGGGCTCGAGGGCGCGGGCTTCGCGGAGGCGCGGCGACTTCGACGTCGTTTCGCAGGGACTCGCGCTTTCATCGGCCGACGCAAGAACTAGCGGCGAGGTCGCGGTAATGCAACCCAATTGCATTACTGGAACGGTTGACCAGATGCGCGAGTGTTGCCGCGTTGGGGGCGTCGGTCCAACACTCCGCCAGTTGGCGAAGTGTGCCCGATGGCCGACCTAGATCAGAGAGCGGAATCCCAGGTGAACGAGTAGAGCGGTGCGGTCGGGCTGGCGGAGTGGAGGTTCTGATACAGATTGGCGCTCGGCTGCGAGTAGTAGAGCGGTGACCTTGGGTCGTCTTGCGATGGATCGTCGCTGAAGCCGTAGCCGCGCGAGACCTTTCCGAGCTGCGAGAAGTCGACGTTCACGAAGAGCTGGCGCGGGTCGATCCGGAGGAGCAGGCCGCCCACGTGCTGAACGGTGAGGTGGAGCGGGATCGGCGAGACGATGCGCTGCTTGCAGAGGGTGCTCGCGCCGGCGA
>DATBQT010000151.1:0-4638 GCA_036560685.1 Acidimicrobiales bacterium | reverse complement strand
GCTCGAGGCGCGGCTGGACGCCCTCGACACGGCCAGCGCATAGCCAGACGACAACGAGGAGACCGGGTGGACCTGTTCGAGTACCAGGGCAAGCAGTACTTCGCGAGATTCGGGATCGCCGTGCCGCCGGGCGGCGTCGCGGAGACCGCCGAACAGGCGGTCGAGGCCGCCAACGCCGCGGGGTACCCCGTGGTGGTCAAGGCGCAGGTCAAAGTCGGTGGGCGAGGCAAGGCTGGGGGCATCAAGGTCGCCGCGGACGCCGACGAGGCCCGAGCCGTGGCGACCGCGATCCTCGGGATGGACATCAAGGGCCACGTCGTGCGCCGGGTGTGGGTCGAGCGCGCGAGCGACATCGCCGCGGAGTACTACGCCAGCTTCACGCTCGACCGACCGAACAAGGTGCACCTTGGGATGCTCTCGGCAGAGGGGGGTGTGGAGATCGAGGAGGTCGCCGCGACGAACCCCGACGCGATCTCGCGGCTGGCAATCGACCCGGTCCGCGGGCTCGATCTCGAGACCGCCAGGCGCTGGGTGGCCGAGGCGGAGCTCGCCGCCGCCGCGCGCGAGCAGACCGCCGTGCTCCTGTGCGACCTCTACCGGTGCTACGTCGAGGGCGACTGCGATCTCGCCGAGGTCAACCCGCTGGTCCTCACGGACGCCGGCGTCGTCCTCGCGCTCGACGCGAAGGTGACCCTCGACGACAACGCGAGGTTCCGGCACCCCGAGTGGGACGAGTTCGCCGCCACCGAGACCGAGGACCCGCGAGAGCAGATGGCTCGCGCGCGCGGCCTCACCTACATCGGGCTCGACGGCAACGTCGGGATCATCGCGAACGGCGCCGGCCTCGCGATGAGCACGCTCGACGTCGTCAACCAGGCGGGCGGCTCTGCCGCCAACTTCCTCGACATCGGCGGCGGGGCGAACGCCGACGTGATGGCGTCGGCGCTGGAGGTCATCAACGCCGACGAGAAGGTCACGTCGATCTTCGTCAACATCTTCGGCGGCATCACGAGGGTCGACGACGTCGCCCAAGGCATCCTCGACGCGCTCGACCGCGTGCACATCTCGGCTCCCATCGTGCTGCGGCTCGATGGCACGAACGCCGAGGCCGGCAGGGCACTGCTCGCGCCGCACCTCTCCGACCGGCTGATCGCGGCCACGACCATGCTCGAGGCCGCGGACCGCGCCGTCGCGCTCGCAGGGAGCTGATATGGCCATCTTCGTCGACGAGACAACCAAGGTGATCGTCCAGGGCCTCACCGGGGGACAGGGACGGTTCCACGGTGTTCGCAACCGCGACTACGGGACCAAGATCGTGGGCGGCGTGACGCCCGGCAAGGGCGGCCAGGACGTCGAGGGCATTCCGGTGTTCGACACCGTCAAGGATGCCGTCGGTGCGACGGGTGCGACCGCGTCGTTCGTGAGCGTGCCGCCCAAGGCGGCGCCCGCGGCGATCCTGGAGGCAGCAGAGGCAGGCATCGCCTTCGTGGTCTGCATCACCGAGGGCATTCCGGCCCACGACGAGGCGCAGTGCTACAACCGGCTCGTCGAGGACTTCCCGGCCACGAGGCTGCTCGGGCCGAACTGCCCCGGGATCATCAGCCCCGGACGATGCAACATCGGGATCACCTCGGGCGACATCGCGCTCGCGGGCGGGCCGGTCGGCATCGTGTCGCGATCGGGCACGCTCACCTACCAGGCGCTCCACGAGCTCTCGCAGAAGGGCGTCGGCCAGACGACGTGCGTCGGCATCGGCGGCGATCCCGTCCCCGGCACGAACTTCATCGACTGCCTCGCGGCCTTCGAGGAGGACGACGAGACGCTCGCGGTCATGATGATCGGCGAGATCGGTGGCTCCGAAGAGGAGCGGGCGGCGAGCTGGATCCGAGAGCACATGTCAAAGCCGGTCGTCGCCTACGTCGCGGGCGTCACCGCACCTCCCGGGCGCAAGATGGGGCACGCGGGCGCGATCGTCACCGGCTCGTCGGGCACCGCGAAGGCCAAGATGGAGGCGCTCACCGACGCAGGGGTATCGGTCGCGCGCAATCCCACCGAGGCGGGCGAGCGGATGGTCGACGTCGTCCGCGGCCTCTAGGCCACGGCAGCGTGGGCACGGCGGTGCTTGTCTCCGGCACGGGCACGATCCTCGAGGCGATCCTGGCAGCAGAGGTCCCCGTGTCGGTCGTGGCCGCGGACCGACCGTGCCGAGGGCTCGTCGTGGCGGCGCGCGACGGCGTCGAGGCGGTGCTCGTCGACCGCGCCGAGCACGGGGGCTTCTCCAAGGAGTTCGACCGTGAGGGGTACACCGACGCGCTGGTGGACGCCCTCGTCCGGCGTGGCGTGGACCTCGTGTGCATGGCGGGGTTCGGCACGGTGCTGTCCTCCTCGTTCTTCAAGGCGTTCGAGGGCCGCGTGTTGAACACCCACCCGTCGCTGCTCCCGGCGTTCCGCGGCTGGCGGGCGGTTCGCGACGCGCTCGAGGCGCACGTCGCGACGACCGGGTGCACCGTGCACGTCGCCACCGAGGAGCTGGACGAGGGGCCGATCCTCACCCAAGAGCTCGTCGAGGTCCGCCCCGACGACGACGAGTCGTCGCTTCACGAGCGCATCAAGGGCGTGGAGCGCCGCCTGTACCCGCTGACGATCCTGTTGGTGCGCGCGGCGATCGCGCGCGGCGAGGAGCCGGCGTCGCTCGCGCGCCCACCGGACGCGGAGTGCCGATGAGGGCGCTGCTGAGCGTCTGGGACAAGACGGGCCTCGTGCCCTTCGCCGAAGGCCTGTCGTCGCTCGGCGTCGAGCTCGTCGCCTCGGGCGGGACGGCCGCGGCCCTCACGGCCGCTTCGATCGCGCACCTCGACGTCTCCGAGGTCACGGGCTCGCCCGAGATGCTCTCGGGCAGAGTCAAGACCCTGCACCCGGCCCTGCACGGCGGGATCCTCGCGGACCGCGACGTGCCCGCGCACCTCGCGGACCTCGACGCCCAGGGCATCGCACCGATCGACCTCGTCGTGTGCAACCTCTACCCGTTCACGTCGAAGCCGTCGATTGAGATGATCGACGTCGGCGGCCCGACGATGGTGCGGGCCGCGGCCAAGAACCACGCGCACGTGGGCGTCGTCGTCGACCCCGCTGACTACGACGGCGTCCTCGACGAGCTGCGAGCCGACGGTGCGCTCTCCGACGCGACGCGGTCACGGCTCGCCCGCAAGGCGTTCGCCCACACCGCGGCCTACGACGCGGCGATCGTCGCGTGGCTGGACAGCGAGTTGGACGTCGCCGGCGCCCACGGCACCGACGCGCACGACACCGGAGCGCTACCCGAGACCGTCCACCTGACGCTCGTGCGCGCACAGGCGCTGCGCTACGGCGAGAACCCGCACCAGCGGGGTGCGCGCTACCGGGTGGAGGGACGCGAGTCCTTCTGGGACGCCGTGCACCAGCACGCCGGCACCGAGCTCAGCTACCTCAACCTGTTCGACGCGGACGCGGCATGGCGGCTCGCCCACGAGCTGGCTGCCGACAGCGCGTTGTCGGCAGCGGTCATCGTGAAGCACGCGAACGCGTGCGGTGCGGCGGTCGCAGCAGACGTCGCCGAGGCGTTCCGGCGCGCCCTGTCGGCGGACGAGACGAGCGCGTTCGGTGGGGTCATCGCCATCGCGGGCGAGATCGACGAGCGCGTCGCGTCGGCGATCGCCGGCGGCCCGCAGGCTGACGTCGTCATCGCCCGGGGGCTGAGCGACGCCGCAAGGGAGATGCTGGTCGCTCGGCGCAAGTCGACGAGGCTGCTCACCGCGCCAGCACCCGAGGACCCGACGCTGTCGCTGCGCACCATCGGCGACGCCGTGCTGCTCCAGGACCCCGACCGGTTCGTGCGACCGCCCGCACTCTGGGAGGTCGCCACGGCGCGGGCGCCGAGCCCGTCGGAGCTCGCTGACCTCTTGATCGCGTGGCGCGTCTGCGGGCGCACGTCATCGAACGCGATCGTGCTCGCCAAGGACGGCATGGCCGTGGGCATCGGCGCCGGGCAGCAGTCGCGCGTCGCCGCGGCGGGGATCGCGGTCGCCAAGGCGGGTCCACGAGCCGAGAACTCGGTCGCGGCCTCCGACGCATTCTTCCCCTTCGCCGACGGCCTCGAGTCGCTGATCGACGCCGGTGTCACCGCCGTGGTCCAGCCTGGTGGCTCGATCCGCGACGACGAGGTGGTCGCGGCGGCCGACGCCGCCGGGCTCGCAATGGTTCTGACCGCCGAACGACACTTCCGCCACTAGGAGACCGATGCCCATAATCCTCGACGGCGAGCGCCTGGCGCGCAGGATGAAGGTCGAGCTCGCCGTGCGCGTCGCACGACTTCGCTCCAAGGGCCACCCCGTCGGCCTCGGCACGATCCTGGTCGGCGACGACGTGCCGTCGGCTCGCTATGTCGCACTCAAGCACG
Source organism: Acidimicrobiales bacterium (assembly GCA_036560685.1). Taxonomy (GTDB): domain Bacteria; phylum Actinomycetota; class Acidimicrobiia; order Acidimicrobiales; family RAAP-2; genus Palsa-459. The sequence continues at coordinate 203 of DATBQT010000151.1, read as the reverse complement.
AGGACTGCGAGGAGGTGGGCATCGAGTCGCACCACCTCCACCTCGGTGAGGACGCGACGATGGACGACGTGCTCGCAGCCGTACATCGCTTCAACGAGGACCCTGACGTGGACGCCTTCTTGGTCCAGGTCCCGCTTCCGGCAGGCCTCGACGACGGCACGGCGCTCTTCGCCGTCGACCCCGACAAGGACGTCGACGGCCTG
>DATBQT010000150.1:0-6426 GCA_036560685.1 Acidimicrobiales bacterium | reverse complement strand
GGCCTGGCCCTCGCGCCCGGGCGACGTGTCGGAGCAGGTCGCGGCTCCGAGTCTCGATCCCCTCGGGTCCGCCCAGCGCCCGTGCGCCGAGCAGCCCCGGGAGCATCGACAGCGGTCCGTCGAAGCGCGCGGCCCACGTCGTCAAGAACGTGGCCCACGCGGTGTCGTCGCTCACGTCGACACCCAGTGTCAGGCCGTCGGTGACCAGTGCCCTCGTCACCTGCATCCGCTCGATCGGGTCGAAGGACATCGAGAGCTCGTCGCCCTGCGTGGGCGACGCGCCCGGGAGGCGGACGTCGAACGCCGAGCGCAGGAACGTCCGCTGGGGGGCGGTCAGGAAGGCGTGCAGCTCGGTTCGGTCGATCCGCCCTCGCGCCGGTGCGGGCACGGGGCCGTGGACCGGTCCGGGCGAGTCGTCGGCGACGCGGAGCTCGAGCGCGCGCTCGTACGCGCCGGCGTCGAAGGTGAACGCGGACCCGTGCGCGCCGTCGGCCATGAGGTCGTCGTCCCCGTGAGCGTGCCGGGGGTGGCGGTGCTCGAGCGAGCTGACCGTGCCGCTGCAGCGCTCGGCCAGCGCCTCGCGAAGCTCGGCGAGCACCGCCGCGGGGGCGACCGGCTCGTTGGAGACGACGTCGGCGGCCTCGTAGGTGACGACGAGGCGCTGCTGCGCGGAAAGGATCGCGCTGAGCAGCGCAGCGCGCACGTCCGCTCGGGGGTCGGGGTCGCCCACTCGGGGCTCACCCATCGCGAGGTCGGCGACGACCGGCCGCTCGAGGGACCGATCGTCCAGGCCGAGGATCGCAACGACGCCGAACGGGACGCCTCGGAGCGGGGCGAGGGACGTCACCGTCACACCGCCTGGACCCGAGGCCACGAGGTCGCGCACCCTCGACGCCCTGTCGCCGAAGACCGTGCGGAACTCGTGGAACGTCACCGGCGTGGTCACGCCCCCGGCATCGTCCTCGAGCGACGAGAGAAGCCGCTGGAGCTGCTGGACCTGTCCCGCCTCGTCGTAGGTCGGCGTGAACAGTGCCCCAAGCACCCCGCGCGCGAAGTCGCACCACCCGTCGACCGGCCGCGCCGCCGCGCACGCGTCATCCAGGTCGGCCAGCGCCGTGATCGCGTCGCACAGAGAGCCCACCCGCTCTAGGTCGTGCCCCGGCGTGGCGGCACGCAGCCCGAGCGGCTCGGACTCGATGCCGTCGGGGAGCGCCACGCCGGCAAGGAGCCGGTCGAGCGCACGGTGCCACGTGCCCGCCTCGTAGCGCTCCGGGAGCCCGACCCGGGTGCGGTGCGCGGCGTCGAGGCCCCATCGGACGTCCGTCGCTGTCGTCCACTCCGCGATGCGGTCGACGTCCTCGCCCTCAAGGCCGAATCGCCGCTGGACCATCTCGAAGCGCAGGAGGTCGACCACGGCGCTTCGCGGGAAGCGACCCCCGAGCAGGCCGAGCGCCGACTCCATCGCTGCGACGAGCGGGACCACCCTGGACACCGCACGGTCGCGGAGCTGATAGGGGAGTGCCGGCGCTCCCTGTGGCTCGCCCAGCACCGCCTCGACGAAGGGCGCGAACCGCGCGAGGTCGGCGCACAGCACGACGACGTCGGAGGCCTGGAGCTCCGGGTCGTCAGCCAGCGCATGGAGGATCGCGTCACGGACGACCTCGACCTGCCGCAGGTCACCGACGCAGCCGTGGAGGGAGACGGATCCGTCCGCCGGTACCGCGTCGCGCGGTCCCTGCGTGATCGCATCCTGCAGCGCGCCGAGCAGCGTGGGACGCCGCCCGGCTTGCGCCGAACCGCCGTCGAGGCTCGTCGTCGGTCGTGTCGGGAGCTGGGCGAGTTGTGCCGCGGCATCCGCGCTGGACGTACCCCAGGTCCGCAGCAGCGGATGCGTCGTGGTGTCGTCGGCACGGCGAGCCCGATCGGGTGCGCGTAACCCCCATATGGGAGTGGACTCGACGCGTCGTGTGAACCATCCGACCGACGGGACGACGAGGTGCAGCGAGACGTCGCGGACGGTGCCGAGTGCGTCGAGGGCAGCGACGAACTGCGCCCCGCCCGGCAGCGAGTCGCCACCGAAGAGCTGGACGCGACTCGGCAGGTCGAGGCCCGCGTCGTCGCCGTCCAGCAGCCGCTCGAGCGCCGCGCCAAGCGCGCGGTGCGGCGCCGGCAGCCCAGATCGCGCCGCAAGCTGACGAAGCAGCTCGGCTCGCGGGTCCTCGGTGCTGCCGTCCAGCCACGCGTCGGCGACGTCGGGCCGCCAACGGAACAGGCGGTCGAACAGCTCGGCCATCGACCGCGCCGTCGAGAACAGGGCCGAGTCGGCGTCGTCTTGACCGTCGCGGCCGACGAGCTGGTCCGCGCGACGCTCGGAGAGCGCGGCGATCAGCGCGATCGTCATCGGACCGATCGTCCAGGGGTCGTGCTCCCCGCGCTTGCGTCCCGCGATCCGTCGGACCAGCTCGCCGACGAGGAGCGTGTCCACGTTCGCGAAGATGCCGTCGCCCAACTCGGTGGCCCCGAGCGTGCGCGACAGCCTCGACTCGACCCACGAGGCCATGCCCCTCGTCGGGACGACGACCACCTCGGGCTCGAGGACACCGAGGTCGCCAGACGAGAGCCGAGCCGAAAGGGCGTCGGCCAGGATCACGAGGCTCGTGTCGAAGCGGATCGAGAGCCCGCGGCCGCGTCGTGGAGCCATCGCGCCGCGACGGTACCCGAGCGCGGTGACGTGGGCGAGCTGGTTGCTACGAGGTCATTGCGCGATGGAAGGCGATGAACACCTCGGTGAAGTCTTCGGACGTGACCCCGGAGACCGGAGCGACGTCCGCGAACAGCGGGCCCATCGCGAGGCCCTGGACCGCGAACGCGAACGCGAGGGGGTTGATCGAGCTCGTGACCCACCCCCGCTCGCGGGCTGCGGCGTACATCTCGGCCACGCGGCCGGTGAACTCCGACTGGACCGACCCGATCTGCTCCATGAGCACGGGGTCGTGACGCGTCGCGGCGATCGCTGCCACCTTGCGCCAACGGTCCCGCCGGCTCTGGTCGCCGAAGATGTCCACGATGACGCGCCGCAGGCCCTTCTCGTAGTCCTCGACCGTCTCGGCCTTGGCGAAGACGTCCTTCAGCTCGTCGATGTCGACGAAAGTCTGGAGCGAGAAGTCCCGCACGTAGGCAGCCGCGATCATGGCCTCGCGGTCCTCGAAGAACCGGTACAGCGAGGGCACGGACACGTTCAGCCGGTCGGCGACGTCCTTGAGCCGCAGCCCCGCGATGCCGGAGCACTCGAGCTGCTCGGAGACCGCGTCGAGGATCCGGTCGCGGGTCAGCACTGGATCCCGCACGATGCTCACACGAGTGACCCGGAGCGAATCGACCATCGGCCGAAAAGTACCACCGGGTCTCTTCAGATTTCGGTCAGGAGGGACGCCAATCTCTGCAGCGGCAGGCACCGGGCGAGCGGCGACTCCGAGGCGAGCACGCGGCTCCATCACCCACCGGGCGACCTCACCGAGACCGCGATGCGGTGCAGCCGGAGCGGTCCGGTCGAACGGTCAGCTCGGTCGCCATCGGTGACCCTGCGGACCGGTCACGGCCGTGTCAGCGCACCGGCGAGCTCGGCCCACTGCTGGGTGGGGACCTCGGTGAGCGTCGAGCCGAGCACCTGGATGCAGACGTGGTCCGCGCCCGCGTCGACGTGCTCGTCGACCTTGCGGCGCACCTCGGAGGCGTCGCCGTGCGCGACGAGCGCGTCGCACAGTCGGTCCGATCCGCCGCGGACGAAGTCGTCGTCACCAAAGCCGAGACGCCGCCAGCTCGCTCGGTAGTTCTCGAGCCCGGTGTAGATGTTGAGGTGCTCGTGCGCGCGACGCAGGTACTCCGCGCGGTCCTCACCGAGCACGACCGACTGCTCGACGGCGAGAAAGCCCATGTCGCCTAGGACCGCCCTCGCGCGCGACGTGTGCGCCGGGGTGACGAGGTACGAAAGCGCGCCGTCCGTCCTCGTCGCGGCGAGCTCGAGCATCCTCGGCCCGAGCGCGGCAAGGACGACCGGTGGGACCGAGTCGTGCTCGACGCTGAACATCGCTGCGGTGTCGAGCGCGTCGAGGTAGGCCGTCATTGCGGCGATCGGGGGGTCGTAGGCGCCGCCACGGCCGCGCTCGACGAGCGGGCGGTGGCTCACGCCCAGCCCGAGGACGAAGCGGCCCGCCGAGAGCTCGGTGAGGGTCCGAGCGCCCGCCATCGCGGCCATCGCGTCCCTCGCGTAGATCGACGCGATGCCCGTCGCCACGACGAGCCGCGACGACGACGCGAGCAAGAGCTGCGCGCTGGTCATCGCCTCTCGCCCCCACGCCTCGGGGATCCAGAACGCGGAGAAGCCGTCGGCCTCCACGCCCGACGCGACCGCGCCGGCCTGCGAGGGGAGCACGCTCTCGTGCGTGGTGGTCCACACGCCCACGGTGCCGCGAAGGTGCTCGAGGGTCGCGTGCACGAGACGAGGCTACGTGGCCGCTCGATCGTCGGATCGGACAGACTGTGGCGATGGGTGTCGTCCTTGTCCTCGTGCTCGCCGCGCTCCTGGCGGCGGCGGCCATCGCGCTGTGGCCGATCCCGAGGCCGCCACTTGCGGGCTGGGCGTTCATGATCGGCTTTCCGGCCGGCGAGCTGGCGGGCCAGCTGCTCGTCGTCACGCTCGTGGTGATGGCCGTCGGTGGCTCGATCGGGTGGCCGACGGGCGTGCTTGGCACCGCGTCGATCGTCCTCGGGTGCGCCGGTGCCCTGTCGTACGGCGCGCTGCTGGCGAGGGGCCTCCTCGCGCGCAGCGAGGTCGAGCGGTGCCTCCGCGACGTTCGCGGCCTCGCCGTCACGATGGCGTCGTCCGGCACGTGGCTGCGCTGGTGGCGAAGCGTGCTCGGGTTCCCCTTCGTGAGCTCGCCCGTCACCATCGCGAGGGATATCGCCTACGCCTCCGGTGCGGGCAAGGCGCATCTCTTGGACGTCATCACGCCGAGAGAGGGGACCCAGGGCGCGCCGGTCATGCTCTACGTACACGGGGGTGCGTGGACGATCGGCTCCAAGCGCGACCAGGCGCTCCCGATGCTCTGCGAGCTCGCCGCGCGCGGGTGGGTCTGCGTCTCCATCAACTACCGGCTGAGCCCAAGGGCCACGTGGCCCGACCACGTCGTCGACGTCAAGCGCGCGCTCGTCTGGACCAAGGAGCACGCCTCGGAGTTCGGTGGGGACCCCGCGCGGTTCCTCGCCATCTCAGGAGGCTCAGCGGGCGGCCACCTCGCGGCGCTCGCCGCGCTCACCCCTGGTGATCCCGCATTCCAGCCCGGGTTCGAGGACGCCGACACGGCCGTCGACGCGTGCGTGCCGCTGTACGGGGTCCTCGAGATGACGGGCGACCCGTCCATGCAGGGCTACCTCGGCGGCGGCCTCGTCACGCTGCTCGAGCGCAAGGTGATGAAGGCGCCCCTCGAGACGTCGCGCGCGCTGTACGAGGCGGCCTCGCCGATCCATCGCATCACCGCGGACGCGCCCGCGTTCCTCGTCGTGCACGGGACGTCGGACACCCTCGTGCACGTCGACGTCGCCCGTGCGTTCGTCGCCGCGTTCCGAGCGACGTCGTCCGCGCCGATCGGCTACGTCGAGCTGCGCGGCGCGCAGCACGCGTTCGACCTGCTGTGCTCGCCGAGGACCACGTCGACGACGCTCGGCATCACCTCGTTCCTCGACGCGCTCGTCGCCGCGAGGGCGACCAGGCCTGCGTCCTAGGGCTGTGCGGCGGACAGCTCGACGACCACGTCGGGGTCGCCCTCCTCGAGGACCAGCCGGCCGATCCTCCCCGCGTCGATGAGGTCGACACGGGCCGCGTCGACCGCGGCGAGGTACGCGGGCGTGTTGCGGACCGTCACGGACGCCACGTCGGCGCGCATCGAGAGCTTTGCTGCCGACTTCTGACGGCGGATCGCGCCGAGCACGTCGCTCGCCGCCTCGAGCACCCCATCGGCACCCTCGATCGACTCGCCCGAGACCTCTGCGCCCGTCGGCCACGACGCTGCGTGGACCGACGCGCGATGCGACCAGCGCCAGGCCTCTTCGCTCGCGAACGGGAGGAACGGCGCGAGCAGCCGCAGCACGACGTCGAGGGCGACGTGGAGCGCGGCCCTCGCAGACCTCGTCGCCTCGGGATCCTCGCCACCGTACGCGCGGGTCTTGACGAGCTCGAGGTAGTCGTCGCAGAACCGCCAGAAGAACGACTCGGTGCGCTCGAGCGCGCGGGCGTAGTCGAATCGGTCGAGCGACGCGGTCGCCTCGTCGACGAGGGACGCCAACGCGGCGAGCAGGTCGCGGTCGATCGGCTCGGTGGCGGCGCTCGCGCCTGGTGCGTCGCCCTCGCCCAGTCGTCCGAGGACGAAC
>DATBQT010000149.1:0-3830 GCA_036560685.1 Acidimicrobiales bacterium | reverse complement strand
AGAGGCGCCGTTCTACAGCCAAGTCGCGATCACGGATGACGAGATCGAGCTTGCCAACGCCTCGCTGTTGACGCCCTGCAACCAGTCGAAGTGGTTCTTCGGCGCCGACGGCATCACCCGTTGCTTCGGTTACACCTACGGCTACCGCATCTGCCGGTCATTCGCTCAGTCCGTGGCGTCGTCGCCAGCGGACTTGCTGCTGGTTCCTACAGAGGACGTGCTCCGGTATGCGGGTCTCGGCTGACGGAGTCCTCGCAGGTCAAGGGCTGTCCAGGACTGCTCGGGTGCTCAGTTGCCGAGAGGCAGGGGTTCAGGTGATGGCTCGCCTGGGGGCTCTGGGTCCGAAGCAACGACAGGCTCCGCTGGCGCAAGATCGCCACGCGGAGCGACGAAGACTTGACCAAAGACGAGGTACCCGCCGACCGCGACCAACCCACCGAGGATCTCGAACGACACCGCCATCAGTTCCCAGTCCGAGATGAACGACGCCGGGTACTGCAAGTAGAGCGCGAGCTGGGCGGCGGCGGTCCCGGCACCGAAGAGGAGCACCCACGCAGCGAGGCACCAGCTCGCGCGCCTCATGACACCGAGATTCGCCACCTGAGACTCGGCAACGCTCGCGAGCAGCCACCAGCCCAGCGCCGCTGCGATGTAGGCGAGCGGGACGAGGCCGAGCTGGAAGCCATACGGCACGAGAAACCTGGCGGGTGCGGCAGGAAGATTGGTCATGATGTAGATGAAGTAGGTGAGCGACCCAATGAACGCGAGCAGGTAGCCCGCCGTGAGCAGTGCTCGTGCGGTTGAACGACGTCCTTCGTGCATTTGGCGAACCGTACTGTCGAGCGGGCGACGGGCTGGGGATGCGTGCAGGGGAACCCGCTCGCCTACGAGGCGTCCGCCTGCATCGCGGCGAGGTAGGCACGCGTGACGCGTCGTTGCACGAGGCGGGCGACTGGCGCACCCAGGCGTGCCAGCACGTGTCGTGGCCGAGAGAAGGCGACGACGGTGAAGAGGACTCGTCCATCGTCCCGCGCGATGGCGAAGGACTCCTCTCCCTTCTCGGGGTGCGACTGCAGGGTGCCGTATGCGAACGCGAACCGCTCGGGCGTGTCGATGACCGTCACGACCCTTCCAGGAGCGAGGACGTAGAGGGGGCCGAAGTGCATGACGAGCACGAACGTCTGGTCCTGGTGCACCGGATCTGATGGGACGACCCGCAGACCTGCGCCCACCTGAGGTCGCCAAGCCCTGAGCGCGTCGCGAGCACGTTCGAATCGGCCGTCGCCGTCTGGGCCGAGGTCGACGTCGAAGCGGTCGTGCCGGTAGCCCCCCGGCAGCTCGCCCTGCGTTGCCCCGACCTCGACGTAGGAGAGCGACTCGACTCGGGCGGTGCTCAGCAGCGCCGACAGCGCCGCGTCCGACGGCTTGCGCAACGACAGCGTCACCACGGGCGAGCCATCGATTCGTGGCCCCGCCGCTGGGGCCCTGTGCGGGCCGCACCGCGCGGCACCTGGCCGAGGTGGGTCCAGGAGATCGGGGCCGACGCTCGGACCGGCGAGACGGCTGGCACCGCCTCAGTATCGGCGATGTGCGCCGCTGCCTCACCGATAGCCTCGCGCTCGGACTCCCACGATGACGACCGACCCCGCCGCACGACGTTCCAATCTCGACCACTGGGAGTCGCTCGCCCGGTTCCACGGGACGGGCGACGACGGCTACTACGACCTCGACCTGCTTCGGTCCGGCGGCACGCTGATGGGCGTCGAGGAGCTCGCCGCCCTCGACGTCGCGACCGGTGGCGCGGGGGTCGACGGCTGGTCCGTGCTGCACCTCCAGTGCCACATCGGGTGCGACTCGGTCTCGCTGGCGCGGATGGGTGCTTCGGTCACGTCCGTCGACTTCTCGCGGACGGCGCTCGACCGCCTCGACGCGCTGAGCGCGGAGTGCGGCGTCTCGATCCGGACCATCGAGGCCGACGCGACGGACCTGCCGGCGTCGCTGACGGACTCGTTCGACCTCGTCTACGCGAGCATCGGTGTGCTCTGCTGGATCGGGGACCTCGACGCCTGGATGCGGGGAATCGCCCGCGCGCTTCGCGCTGGCGGTCGGCTCGCCCTGGTCGAGCTGCACCCGCTCGTGACGATGGTCGAGTCGCTCGATCCGTTGGTCGTCGACTTCCCGTATGCGTTCGACGGACCGCGCACCTACTCGGGGACCGGCACCTACGCGAACCGCGACGCCGACATCGAGTGGACCACGGTCCAGTACGCCCACAGCGTGGGTGAGGTCGTCACGGCGGCTGCACGGGTCGGGCTCACCTGCCTCGAGCTCATCGAGCACACGTCCGGGTCGTTCAACACGGGCCAGTTCGAAGGCCCCGAGGACGACGACCGCTACCGGCTCCGTCTCGGCGTCGGAGCGATGCAAGACGGCGTCCGCAGCGAGGCGTGCCCGATGCCCGTGCTCTACACGTTCGTCGCGGAGAAGTCGCCGGAGGCTCCGCCCCCGATCACCGGGACATGACGATCGCCGTGCGACGGCTGGGCACCGACGAGTGGGAGACGCTGCGCGTCGTCCGCCTCGCCGCGCTCCTCGACGCGCCGTACGCGTTCGGATCAACCCACGATGAAGAGGTCCCACTCGACGAGGCAGCCTGGCGCACGCGCCTCGTCGAGCAGGTTTGGTTCGTCGCCTTCGATGCCGACAGCCCCGTGGGACTCGCGTCAGGTGGACCGCTGCGCGAGCCGGACCCCGACGTCCGCTCGTTGCGGTCGATGTGGGTGGAGACCCAGTACCGGGGCAGTGGGCTGGCCGCAGAGATCGTCCGCGCGGTCGCCGATTGGGCCCGGGGCGACGGTGCTCGCCGCATCACGCTCTGGGCGACCGAGGACGCCGCGCGCGCCCGCGCGTTCTACGAGCGCCAGGGCTTCGAGCCCACCGGCGAGGTGCGGACCGTCGACGGTCGCGACCACGTCGCGATGTCGCGCTACGAGCTCGCGCTCTGAGGCCTGTTCGCTCGAGGTGTCTGGTCGAGGAGGGCTTTCGGCAGGGCCTTCGGGTCTTCGAGCAGCCCGCGCAGGAGTGTGAGCACGTCGCCTGCGTAGCCCGACGAGTCGTAGTCCTCGTGGATCCGCGTGCGTCCCCGCTCACCGAGGCGATCGAGGTCCTCGCGGGGCATGGCGAGCACACGGTCGAGCGCCGCGACGGCGGCGCCGAGGTCGAGCGGCTCGAAGAGCAGCCCCGTTTCGCCGTCCTCCAGCAGCTCGGCGTTCCCGAAGACGCGGGTGGCGACCACTGGCACGCCAAGTCCCATCGCGTCGAGGACCGACCTCGGCAGCGACTCCACGTCCGAGCCGCACACCAAGACGTCGCTCGCGCGGTACCAGGTGAGGGCGTTAAGGGTGACCGGCTCGAGTCGCACCCGCTCTGCGAGTCCCGCTCGCTCGACGTACTCCCTGAGCGCGGCGGAGTACGCCGTGTCCAGGTCACCCACGAACACGAGCGTCGCCTCCGGGTGCGCCGATACGAGCTCGGCGAATGCCTCTGCGAGCAGGGTCTGGCCCTTGCGCGGCTCGACGGTGCCCATCACCAAGAGCACGCGACCGTGGTCGGCGAGCCCGAGGGTGCGCCGCGCGGCGAGCTTGCCGGTCGTCGCCCTAAAGGCGTCGAGCGCGGCGGTGTCGACGCCGTACGGCACGACGACGGTCCCGCGCGGCGCGCGATCCTCGTAGAGCGTGCGCGTCGCCTCTGCCTCGAAGATGACCGCCCCCGCGTGGGCGAGTGCGCGCGATGCGAGCGCCCGGATGGTCGGGTCGACGTGGACCCCTGGG
>DATBQT010000148.1:0-5503 GCA_036560685.1 Acidimicrobiales bacterium | reverse complement strand
ACCGCGCGGATCGCGTCGGGGCGACGTGCGGCGAGCACCAGGGCGAGCCCGCCGCCCATGCAGTAGCCGACAGCACCGACGCCAGCGCGCCGCGTCCTCGAGACGAGCTCGTCGACCGCACCGGACAGGTCGGCCGCCGCGGTCTCGAACTGGAGGCCCATCATCTCCTTGGCGGCCTGGTCGGGCTCGTCGACCGGGACGGTCCTCCCGTCGTAGAGGTCCGGCGCGAGCGCGGTGAAGCCCGCCGCGGCGAACCGGTCACACGTCGCCTCGATCTGCGGGACGACCCCCCACCACTCCTGGATGACGATGACCCCGGCTCCGCCACCTTCGGCCAGGTAGCCCGCTGCCGAGGCGCCGCTCGCGGTCTTGAACTCGATTCGTGTGCCCATCGCGCCAAGTTACCGTTGAGACTCCCAGCGCCAGAAACCCCCTCTGAACAGCAGTTCTATCCCTGCTCCGTGCCCCACGGCACCGGGGTGCGTTGCCAGCAAGGGCTCCCATCGGCCAGACTGTCCGAGTTGTGACCGACGTCGAGCGCCTCAGGCGCACCTCGACGCCGCGGCCGATCAGGAGCGTTCGGCGGCTCCGGTGGGTGGTGGCACCCGCACTGGCCCTCGTCGCAGTGTGCTCATGCACTGTGATTGGTTCCGGGCGCCCTGCCTCCGCTGGTGACGTCGGTACGGCCAAGGCACGCGCCGCCGCCCTGTACGCGCAGCTCCAGTCGCTGGGCTCCCAGATCTCCTCGCTCGGGCAACAGTGGGACTCCGAGCAGGTGAAGGTCGCGCAACTCTCGATCAAGATCCACGACGCCCGGCTCGCGCTCGGCCGCGAGCGCGTCGCCGTCATTGGCGACCGCAGCTCGCTGCAGAAAGTGGCTGTGAACGCCTACGTCAACAGCGGGACCGTCGCGTCGACCAACCCGCTCTTCGCCACCAACGCGAACCAGCTGGGCGCGACCTCGGTCTACAACCAGATCGCCGAGGGCAACCTGGCGGGCTCGGTGGCCACGCTCACCAACGCCCAGGCCACGCTCCACGCACACCAGGTCCAACTCAACGACGCACTGGGCGCGGCCGAACGCGCGCGCACCGCGGCCCGGGGGGCGCGGGAGCGCGCAGTGGCGCTCCAGGGCCAGGTCAACTCCGAGCTCGCCACCGCGAACGCCCAGGTCCATGCCGACCTCCTCGCCCAGCAGCAGGCAGCCGCCGTGGCAGCCCAGGCGAGCTTCAGCTCGCAGGTCACCCAGCCGCAGTCGAACTTCCCCGCTCCGCCGCCGGACTCACGCGGCAACATCGCGGTCCGGGCCGCGCTCTCCTACCTCGGCGTCCCCTACGTGTGGGCTGGGGCATCACGCTCCGGCGTCGACTGCTCGGGGCTGACGATGCTGGCGTGGGAGGCGGCGGGGGTCAGCCTGCCTCACTACTCGGGCGCCCAGATGGCCGACTCGGCGCCCGTGCCCATCTCTGACCTCCAGCCCGGCGACCTGCTGTTCTACGGCCCGGGCGGCAGCGAGCACGTGACCATGTACGTCGGCAACGGCACCATGATCGAGGCTCCCTACACCGGCGCCGTCGTCTGGCTGACGCCGGTGCGCTTCGGCTACGGGTTCGCAGGCGCGGGCCGCCCGTAATCTCGGGCCGTGCGCCCAATCCCGACCGCGTTCCACCTCGGTCCCCTTGAGTTGCACACCTACGGGATCGGCCTCGCGATCGCGTTCTACGTCGCGTGGCGATTCCTGGTCGCTCGAGCCCGCCAGCGGGGCTACCCAACCGACTGGATGGTCGGCTTCGGGATCTGGGTCGTGGCGAGCGCGCTCGTCGGCGCCCGGCTCTTCCACGTCCTCACGCACCTGTCCTTCTACACGGCCCAGCCGCTCCAGGTCTTCCAGGTGTGGCGGGGCGGCCTCGCCTCGTTCGGGGGCCTCCTCTTCGCGGTCCCCGTCGCGCTGTGGCAGGCACACCGGCACTGCCCCCGCGTCGGCGTCCTCGAGGGCCTCGACATCGCGGTGCCCGCGCTCGCCGCGGGGTGGGCGATCGGGAGGCTGCTCGGACCGCAGCTCATGTACCAAGGGGGCGGGCACCAGACGACCTCGTGGATCGGGATGTACTACGCCGGGCAGTTCGGACGTCGGATCCCCGTCCCGATCATCCAGGCCATCGAGGACGGGCTGCTGTGCGTCCTTCTCCTGGTCGTCGAGCACCACCTCAACCGCGTGGCCTCTCGGCACCGCGACGCGGTCGTCCCAACCGGGGCGCTCACGGCGATCGCCATGGTCGTCTGGGGCATCGCGCGAGCGCTTGACGAGCGGCTCTGGCTCGGCGAGGACGGCCACCTGGGCTCGCTGCTGGTGCAGGGAGCCGGCGTGCTGCTCGCGGTCGCGGGCCTCGTGATCGGCGTCATCGTGCTGCGCAACTGGCTCGCCTTCGCTCGAATGCCCGCCCGCTCGGACACGGCGGACCCCGCTCGGCTCGCGGGCACTTGACCGCCTCGGCCCCGGCACCGCCCGTGACGGCGGAGCGACCTCCCGCGCCGCGCACGTCCGCGCTCGTCGACCTTCGGTGGGTCGCGCGCTACGAGTGGTGGCTGCTCGGTGCGATCGCGACGATCGGCGCGATCGCGCGCGTCGGGGGGCTGTCCTCGGGCACCCTGTACCGCGACGACGCGTGGGTCGCCCTCACGACGCGGGTGCCCCTCGGCACTGCGGCAAGGATGGTGGTGACCACGCCCGGGTTCGTGCTCGCAGAGCGCGCCTGGATCGGATGGTTCCCCCACACCCTCGTCGCCGACCAGCTGCCAACGCTCCTCGCGTCGATCGCGGGGATCGTCGCGGTCGGCCGCCTCGCGCGGTGGTGGGGGCTGTCTGCCCCCGCGTCCCTCGTCGCCGCGGGAATCGTTGCGGTCTCCTACAGCGACATCCAGTACGCGACCCGCGTCAAGCCGTACGCGTTCGACCTCCTCGGCGCGTGTCTCATCTTGTGGCTCGCAGAGCGCGTTCGGCGCGAGGGCCCGCGCGGTGCGCCGTGGCTCGCCCTCGCCTCTGTGTGCGTCTGCGCGTTCTCGCTGACGCCCGTGCCCCTGGTCATCGGGGTCTGGATCGCGCTCGGCGTCGACGCGCTGGTCCGTCGCCGCGTCTCGACTCGCCTCGTCGCGTCAGGCGCGGCGAGCGCGATCGGGCTCGGCGCGCTGTGGCTCGCGGTTCGTGGCGACGTCTCGCCGCGCCTGCGACACAGCTGGGACGGGTACTACCTCGTCGTCACCTCGCTCCACGGCTTCGTGCACTCCGGGCGGACCATCGTCAACGGGTTCGTACGGGGCATCGGCGCGACGACCCCCGCGATCGGCGTCCCGGGCCTCGGCACGCTCGACCGCGTCGCGATCCTGATCCTGTTCGTCCTTGGCCTCGTCGCGTGGCGCCGCCAGGTGCTCTGCCTCGCGGCGATCGCCGCGGCGATCGTGCTGACGGTCCCCACCTTGGTGCCGCTCGGGACCGGGCGCACCGACGCCTACCTCTACCCCGCCGTGGCCCTGGTCGTCGCCGAGGGCGCGACGCTCGCCTGGCACCTCGTGCGGCGACTCGGCCCTGCAGCCGCAACCGTCGTGCTCGCAGGGTGCGTCGCGGTCTGCGGTCTCGTCGTGGCCGACCGCGTCGTGCACCGCAGCCCGTACCCGGGCGGGAACTTCTCCGTCGTGGCCGGCTTCATCAATGACGCGCTCAGCCAGCACGAGCTGGTCATCGTCGGCGGGACGGCGCGCTGGCCCTGGTCGTACTACGACACGCGCCACGTCCGGATCCGCTTCTCGCACCTCTACAACAACGGGTACACGACCCTCAGCGATCGCTCCTCGGTGATCGTGATCCCCGGGACGCCGATCGAGGGCGGCTACGCGGTGCAAGCCACTCGTGCGGCCCTCCGGGTCATGGGGCACTGCGCCGGAGTGCTGTACGTCGAGACCAACGACTGGCCATCGATGCCCAAGACGCTGCTCACCACGCTGCGCACCACCGGGGGGATGGTCGTGCTGGGCGGCCCGATTGTCGAGCACGGCTACCGCTACTGGACGCTCGCCACCTCGCGCAACTGCCCCGTCGCGCACCCGTGACCTACGGCGAGGGCACGTCCGCGGGGTCGCGTCGGACGTCCACCTTGGTCACGCCCAGGTAGCCGACCAGAGCGAGGAGGATGCCGAGGAAGATCGCAGAGGTGACCCCATCGCCGAGCCCGATGCCCCCCGCCTTGGCGGGCTTGCCGAGCCAGTCTGCGACCGACGCCCCGAGCGGTCGCGTGACGACGTAGGCGAACCAGAACGCGACGATCGCATTGAGGTGGAAGACCCGCCATGCGACGAGCGGGACGCAGATGAGCACGAAGAAGAGCGCCGCCGACCCCGCGTAGCCGAGCTTCATCGTCTTGGCCGTCATGTCGCCGGCCGCGGTGCCGAGCGCGAAGGTGGCGAGCACGGTCGCCCAGTAGAACAGCTCGCGTCGCCGGGTGTTGATGGTGTGGATGGACAACGTGCGCTCGGTCGCGTGCCAGACGGCGAAGACGCACGCCAGCACCACCGAGAACGCGACGGTCGACACTACGTAGGGGACCTTGAACTTCACGTGGAGCACGTCGGCTGCCATCGTCCCGAAGACGGCGACCATGGCGACCGCAAGCCAGTACACCCACGCCACGTAGCGTCGCGCCGCGAACTGGCCGGCGAGCGCCACGCAGAAGGCGGCCGCCCCGACGAGCACCGCGACCACGGGGTTGTACTGATAGACGGCGTAGTCCGAGATCGACTCGCCGAGCGCGGTGGTCACGACCTTCACGACCCAGAAGATCGCGAGGATCTGGGGGACCTTGACCAGGGTGCGTTGCGAGAGCATCACGGGAGCCAGATCGTAGGCGGCGAGCTCAGGGGCTCCGGGTGGTCAGCGCGATGCCGAGGTACTGAACTCGAGGCCATCGAAGGTGCCGGAACGGCGCCACGCGTCGATGTAGGAGAAGTACTCGACGGGCCCGTCGGGGTAGCCGTTCGAGTTGAGCCGCTCCCGGCGGCCCATCGGCTTGCCCTCGTTGTTGTAGTAGCCCGGCGTGCACTCGGGGTTGCCGAGGAAGAGCCGCTCGCTCTTCTCGATGAGGCTCACCCACTCGAGCTCCGCATCCTCTGAGACCTCGACCACATCTGCTCCGACCTCGATCGCGTGGGACACGACCGCCGAGATCGTCCGCGCGGACTCGACGAGGTTGTGCGTGATGTTCGAGACCAGATTGCCGGCCTGGACGAAGCCGATCACGAACGCATTCGGGAAGTTCCTCGAGTGGATCCCGTGCATCGTCCGCATGCCGTCCGCCCAGTACGAAGAGAGGGTGATGCCATTGCGCCCGGTGGTCTCGAACCCTGCTCGTCGGGCGTACTCGGTGCCGACCTCGAAGCCCGAGGCGAAGATGAGGCAGTCGAGCTCGTAGTGGACCCCTGCCACCCACACGCCCGTCTCGTCGATCCGCTCAAC
>DATBQT010000147.1:0-7392 GCA_036560685.1 Acidimicrobiales bacterium | reverse complement strand
CGACGATGGAGGGGATCGACGCGGCCATGCAGGGCGGCTGCGGGTTCCCGATGGGACCGTTCGCGCTGCTCGACCTCGTGGGGCTCGACACCTCGCTCGCGATCCTGGAGGCGCTCCACGCCGAGTGGGCCGACCCCAACTACGCGCCGGTGCCGCTGCTGCGCCGCATGGTGGCGGCGGGGCGCCTCGGCAAGAAGTCGGGGCACGGCTTCTACGACTACCGTCACTAGCGACCCGACGGGGAGGTCGAGGTGGCCGAGCGCGCGAAGCCGTGGCTGATGCGGACCTACTCGGGCCACTCCACGGCGGCTGCGAGCAACGAGCTGTACCGCACGAACCTGGCCAAGGGACAGACGGGGCTGTCGATCGCCTTCGACCTGCCGACGCAGACCGGCTACGACCCCGACGCGCCCGAGGCGCGAGGCGAGGTCGGTCGCGTCGGCGTCCCGGTCGCACACCTCGGCCACATGGAGCGGCTCTTCGACGACCTCCCCCTCGAGGCCATGAACACCTCGATGACGATCAACGCCACCGCGCCGTGGCTCCTCGGGCTGTACCTCGCGCTCGCCGAGCGCCGCGGGGTCGACCGCGCCGTCCTCCAGGGGACCACGCAGAACGACCTCGTGAAGGAGTTCCTGTCGCGGGGGACGTACATCTTCGGTCCCGAGGCGTCCAAGCGCCTCACCGTCGACACGATCGCCTACACCGTCGCGAACGTGCCGAGGTGGAACCCGATCAACGTCTGCAGCTACCACCTCCAAGAGGCCGGGGCGACGCCGGTCCAAGAGGTCGCCTACGCGCTCGCGACCGCGATCGACGTCCTCGACGCGGTGCGCGCGTCCGGCAAGGTCGCACCGGACGACTTCGACGACGTCGTCGGCCGCATCAGCTTCTTCGTCAACGCCGGGATCCGCTTCGTGGAGGAGACCGCGAAGCTGCGCGCCTTCACCGCGATGTGGGACCACGTCTGTCGCGACCGCTACGGCGTGGAGGACCCCGCGCTGCGCCGGTTCCGCTACGGCGTGCAGGTGAACTCGCTGGGGCTCACCGAGCAGCAGCCGGAGAACAACGTCCAGCGCATCGTCTTCGAGCTGCTCGGAGTGACGATGTCGGCCGACGCGCGCGCGAGGGCCGTCCAGCTGCCCGCGTGGAACGAGGCGCTCGGGCTCCCGCGACCGGCCGACCAGCAGTGGTCGCTGCGGATCCAGCAGGTGCTCGCCTTCGAGACGGACCTGCTCGAGTACCCCGACCTGTTCGCGGGCTCGCTCGTGATGGAGGCCAAGACGACCGAGCTCGTCGAGGCCGCCCAAGCCGAGCTCGATGACGTCTTGGAGCGCGGCGGGGCGTTCGCGAACATCGACGAGCTGAAGCTGCGGCTGGTGGCGAGCCAGACGCGGCGCGTGGCGGCCATCGAGTCGGGCGAGCAGCGCGTCGTCGGTGTCAACTGCTTCACCGAGTCGGCCGTCTCGCCGATCGGCGTCGACGTGGGCGGCTCGATCCTCACCGTCGATCCGGCGGTGGAGGCTGAGCTCGTCGCCGACGTCGCGGCTTGGCGTGCGAAGCGCGACGAGCGTGCGGTCACGGCCGCGCTCGACGAGCTGCGCCGCGTCGCGCGCAGCGACGACGCCGCCGACAACGTGATGGACCCGACCATCGCGCTCGCGCACGCGGGCGGGACGACCGGCGAGTGGGCGGCAGCGCTTCGCGAGGTCTTCGGCGAGTACCGCGCGCCCACCGGGGTGGGGGCGACGCCGGTGCAGCGCGGCACGCTCGCCGCGGTCGTCGAGCGCACGAAGGCCCTCGCAGAGCGGATGGGCGGGCCGCCGAGGCTGCTGGTGGGCAAGCCCGGGCTGGACGGGCACTCCAATGGCGCCGAGCAGATCGCGGTCGCGGCCCGCGACGCGGGGTTCGAGGTCGTCTACCAGGGCATCCGCCTCACGCCCGCCGAGATCGTCGCTGCCGCACGCGACGAGGACGTCGACGTCGTCGGACTCTCGATCTTGTCGGGCTCGCACCTGGCCGTCGTCCCCGAGATCGTCGAGGGCCTGCGCGAGGCGGGCGTGCGCGCGTCGGTCGTCGTGGGCGGCATCGTGCCCGAAGCCGACGCGGCCACGCTCCGCGCGCTCGGCGTGAGCGCGGTGTTCACGCCGAAGGACTACGAGCTCGCCGAGATCATGGACGAGCTGATCGACCTCGTCGAGGCGAAGCGCACGTCGGAGTTGGCGACAGCGCCTCGGTAGGGGTCGTGCTCAGTAGCCTTGTGTCGTGCCCGGTCGCACGAGGATGTCGATGGGTCTCTTCGGGGTCGCTGGGCTCCTCCTCGGCGTCGTGATCATCGCCGTCGCCATGTCCCTCACGCTCTCGAGCGCCACGCCCTCGATCTCCAGCACGACGACCTCGATCGCATCGATCTCCGGGGGGCCCACGACAACCTCGCCCACGGCGCTCCAGATCGCCGAGCGCGCGACGTGCATCGCCGACGCCAAGACGGTCGGCGTCGCCATCGGGGCCTACCAGGCGACGACCGGCACCATGGCCCTCCCGACCTCTGCGGCGTGGCGGGCGGCGCTCCTCGGCACCTACCTCCAGTCGTGGCCGACGAGCTCGCTCTACGTGATCTCCGTCGCGGGCAGTGCGCGTGGTCACGTTCCACCGGGCTCAGAGCGCCCAGACCCGGGAAGGTTCTTCGATGGTGACGTGCTGGTCACCATCGTCGCGAGCGGCACGACCTCGGACGCCACGGTGCATCCCGACAGCGCGTGCGCCACGCTCTGAGCACGCCGCCGAGGACGTCGCTGGACTACAGCCCAGGGGTCGCATGGACCCGACCGCTCCGCACGGCACGCTCCAGCAACTCGAAGTCCCGCTCGTTGCGGTCGGCGTAGGCGGCCGAGAAGTCGGCGATCGCACGGTCGAAGACGTCGGACCTGCCGAGGTACGACGCGATCGCGATCCGGTCGCCCCACCTCGCGTGCGCGCGTGCGAGCGTCGCCCCGCAGATGCGGGCGTAGAGCGTCGCGCCGCGCACCGACAGCGCCTCGGGGTCGGCGCTCCCCTTCCAGTCGTGCAGCTGGCGGACGTAGTAGTCCCGCTCCACGCCGTCGGACCCGGCGAACCGCTGCCATCCCAAGAAGGCGTCGGAGGCGGCTTGCATGAGGCGCTGGCCGGCGACCACCCGCTGGCCGTGGTGTGCGTACTCGCTTGGCGCGAGGAACCGCTCGAGGACCGAGGCCTGCGCCTCTTTGACCTGGAGGATCAGCGGGTCGGCGTTGTCGCGGCCGATGAGCAGCACGATGTAGCACCGCGTGCCGACGCTCCCGACACCCACGATCTTGTGCGCGGCGTGGACGTAGCGGAACTCCTCCAGGGGATGGTGCTCGATCCCGAGCGTCCCTCGGTACGACGCGAGGAGCTCTTTGATGCGCACGTCGATGACGCGCCAGTCCGCCGATCCTTCCGCGATGAACTCCTCGATCGGGATGATGAGCGGCGGGTCGGCGACGATCCGCAGCTCCCCGTCCACGGTGCCCACCCGCTTGGTGAAGACGCGCAGGCTGTCTCGCGTGCGCGCCTTGCGCACGACGGCGTGCATCGCCCTCGCGTCCTTCCTCGCGAGCTGGCCGCCTTTTACCGCCACGGCTATCTGGTCGAGGAGCTCGCCCGCCTCGAGGTGGTCGTACCAGACGTCGAGGGTGCGGCGCGCCGCGGCGTCCGCCATGCGCTCGCGGTAGGCGCGAACGGCCTCGAGCACGACGTCACGTCGGGTCGCCGTTGAGAACCCGCGGAAGCGCCCCATGACCTCGAAGCTCGCCGCGAGCCGCTTGACGTCCCACTCCCATGGGCCGGGCAGCGTCTCGTCGAAGTCGTTGATGTCGAAGATCAGCTTGCGCTCGGGCGTGGCGAACAGGCCGAAGTTCGACAGGTGCGCGTCCCCGCAGAGCTGCACGGTGATGCCGGACCGCGCGGACGCCTCGAGGTCGGCCGCCATGAGCAGCGCCGCACCCCGGTAGAAGGTGAAGGGCGACGCCAGCATGCGCCCGTAGCGGATCGGGACGAGCCCGGGGACCCTGGTCTCCGCCTGGGACTGCAGCATCGCCACGGGGTCGCGGTCCTGCGCGGGGGCGTCGAGGTGCCGGTGGCTGGAGCGCGGTGCGCGCTGCCGCGCCTCCTTGCCGCGCGCGACGCGCTCGTCTGCCGTCAGGCGGATGCGGCGCCACGAGGACGCGAACGCGAGGTTCGGCGCGGGCACCTGGTCGGTCATCGACATCGATCCTTGCTGACGGCGACCGCTCGGGCCACTGCCGTCCAAAGAACGTGGCTCAGCCGGGTCTGCTGCGACCCCGAATCGGGTGCGAGGTGAACCACCGGCCCGAGAACCGCCACGCCTGCTTTTGGGGGGTCGCGCTGCGCTCCTGTGCGATGACCTCGGCCGCGGCGTGCTCGATCGCGGCGCGGACGTCGGGAGGGACCTCCGGACGAGGTCGCAGCCCCTCGCTCACAGCGGCATGTTCCCGTGCTTGCGCTTCGGGAGGTCCTCTCGCTTGGTCGAGAGCATCTCGAGGCTCGAGGCGAGCAGGCGGCGCGTGTCGGCGGGATCCACGACGTCGTCGATGTAGCCGCGCTCTGCGGCGAGGTAGGGGTTGGCGTAGCGCTCGGCGTACTCGTCAATGAGCTCCTCGCGTCGCGCGGCGGGGTCCTTGGCGTCGGCGAGGTCGCGCCGGTAGACGATCTCGACCGCGCCCTGGGAGCCCATGACCGCGAGCTCGGCGGTCGGCCACGCGAAGGCGAGGTCCGCGCCGATCGACTTCGAGTTCATGACGACGTACGCCCCGCCGTAGGCCTTGCGGGTGATCAGCTGGATCCTCGGGACGGTGGCCTCGCAGAACGCGTAGAGCAGCTTCGCGCCGTGGCGGATGATCCCGCCGTACTCCTGGTCGGTGCCCGGCATGAAGCCGGGCACGTCGACCAAGGCGACGATCGGGACGTTGAATGCGTCACAGGTGCGCACGAAGCGTGCCGCCTTCTCGGACGAGTCGATGTCGAGGACGCCCGCGAGGTGCGACGGCTGGTTGCCGACGATGCCGACGGGGCGCCCGTCGATCCGCGCGAAGCCGCACGTGACCGACATCGCCCAGCTGGCGTTGACCTCCATGTAGTCGCCGTCGTCGACCACCGCCTTGATGACCCGCTTCATGTCGTACGGCTGGTTCGACGAGTCGGGCAGCAGGGTGCGCAGCTCGATGCACTCGCGGTCGGGCGGGTCCGACGACGAGGTGCGCGGGGGCTCCTCGAGGTTGTTCGCCGGCAGGAAGCTCAGCAGGTAGCGAACCTCGTCGAGGCAGCTCTTCTCGTCGGGGAACACGAACTGGGCGACGCCCGAACGCGTCGCGTGGGTGAGCGCGCCGCCGAGCTGCTCGAGCGTGACGTCCTCGCCGGTCACCGTCTTCACGACGTCGGGACCCGTGATGAACATGTGCGAGGAACCCTGGACCATGAAGACGAAGTCGGTGAGCGCCGGCGAGTAGACCGCGCCGCCGGCGCAGGGCCCGAGGATGACGGAGATCTGCGGGACCACCCCCGACGCGCGCGCGTTGCGCACGAAGATCCCGCCGTAGGAGTGCAGCGCGCTCACGCCTTCTTGGATGCGCGCACCCGCGCCGTCGTTCAGTCCGATGATCGGCACGCCGAGCGACTCGGACAGGTCCATGACCTTGTGGATCTTCGCGGCGAAGGTCTCGCCGAGCGCGCCGCCGAACACGGTGAAGTCCTGCGAGAACACGCAGACCTTGCGGCCGTCGATCGTGCCGAAGCCCGTGATCACCCCGTCGGTGTACGGCCGCGTCTCCTCGAGGCCCATGCCGTGCGCCTGGTGGCGCGCGAGCATGTCGAGCTCGACGAAGCTCCCCTCGTCCAAGAGGTACTCGAGCCGCTCGCGCGCGGTGAGCTTGCCCTTGGCGTGCTGGCGCTCCACGGCGTGGGCGGTGCCCGCGTTGCGAGCCTCCTCGCGCCGTCGCTGCAGGTCCTTCAGTCGCTCTTCCATGGAGTGCTCCATGGACCCGAAGGCTACTGACCGTCCGTCGGTGACCTACGAGTTGTCCTGGACCAGCTCGATCAGGGTCCCGAACGACGCCGCGGGGTGCACGAACGCCACGGTCGTGCCGCGCGAGCCGGGCCTCGGGACCTGGTCGACCACCCTCGCGCCCGACGCCTTGACGGCCTCGAGCGCCACGGCGCAGTCCGCGACGCGGTAGGCGACGTGGTGCAGCCCCTCGCCACGGGTCGCAAGGAACTTGGCGACCGGGGAGTCGTCCCGGGTGGGGGTCAGCAGCTGGACGTAGGAGTCAGCGACGCGAACGAGGGCCTCTTCGACCCCGTCGGAGGCGACGACCTCGCGGTGCTCGACGGTCGCGCCGAGCACGTCGGCGTACCAGGTGACGGCTGCCTCGAGGTCTCGAACCGCGATCGCGACGTGGTCGATCTCGGTGAGCAGCGACTCGCCCACTACCGGTTCCGCCGGAAGATGGTGAGGCGGTCCTCGCCGACCTGCGCCCGCATCGTCGGGTCGTCGACCCCCAGCCCCTCGGCGGGGGCGAGGCACAGCACGCCGAGCTTGCCCTCAGAGCGGTTCTGGTGGACCAGGCGCGCCGCCTCGCCGACGTCGCTGAGCGCGTAGACGGCCGACAGCGGCGGGACGATCCGGCCCTCGCAGAGCAGCTGGTTCGCGGCCCAGGCCTCTCGGTAGTTGGAGAAGTGGCTGCCCTTGATCGTCTTCAGCTTCATCCAGAGGTGGCGGTTGTCGTACTCGATCATGTAGCCCGTCGTCGCCGCGCAGGTGATCACGGTCCCGCCGCGCTTGCAGGCGAAGACGCTCGCGCCCATCGTCTGGCGACCCGGGTGCTCGAAGACGATGTCGGGGTCGTCGCCGACGAGCGCGCGGATGTCCTTGCCGAGTCGGCGCCACTCGCGCTCGTCTTGGGTGTGCTCGTCGGACCAGAAGCGGTAGCCCGCCTCGGAGCGGTCGATCACGTGCTCGCAGCCGAGCTCGCGCAGCAGCTTCGCGCGCTGCCCGTTCGACACGACGCCGACCGGGGTGCCGCCGCCGTTGAGCACGTACTGCACCGCGAAGCTCCCGATGCCGCCCGTCGCCCCCCAGATCAGCACCACGTCGCCCTGGGTGACCGGCGCGCCGTTTCGCGAGACGAGCATGCGGTAGGCCGTCGAGTTGCACAGCGCGTTGACCGCGGCCTCCTCCCAGGTCAGGTGCGCGGGCTTCGGCATGAGCTGGTTGGCCTTGACCACGGCGATGTCGGCGAGCCCCCCGAAGTTCGTCTCGAACCCCCAGATCCGCTGGCTGACCGCGAGCATCGAGTCGTCGTGGGCGCTCGGATCCTG
>DATBQT010000146.1:0-4432 GCA_036560685.1 Acidimicrobiales bacterium | reverse complement strand
CGCCGTGTCCAGGTCACCCACGAACACGAGCGTCGCGTCCGGGTGCGCCGATGCGAGCTCGGCGAATGCCTCTGCGAGCAGGGTCTGGCCCTTGCGCGGCTCGACGGTGCCCATCACCAAGAGCACGCGACCGTCTTCGGCGAGCCCGAGGGTGCGCCGCGCGGCGAGCTTGCCGGTCGTCGCCGCGAACGCGTCGAGCGCGGCGGTGTCGACGCCGTACGGCACGACGACGGTCCTGCGCGGCGCGCGGTCCTCGTAGAGCGTGCGCGTCGCCTCGGCCTCGAAGATGACCGCCCCCGCGTGGGCGAGTGCGCGCGATGCGAGCGCCCGGATGGTCGGGTCGACGTGGACCCCGGGGTGATCGAACGCCCAGATCAGTGACTCCGGCCAGCTCTCATGGATCGCCCAGACCACCGGCAGCCCTCGTCGCACCGCGAGGTCCGCGCCGCCGAATGAGCGGAAGGTGTTGACGAGCGCCGCGGTATGGCCCCTCGGGGCGAGCCAGCTGTCGAGCTCGGCGAGGCGACCCTCGTAGGCGGTGGCGTCGTCGACCGGCAGCGGTGAGGTCACGTGGACCTCCACACCGAGCGCCGCGAGCTCGTCGACCAGCGCGCCACCGCGGAACGTGACGACCGTGCACGCAAAGGCGCTACCGGCACCGCATCGGCGGAGCAACTCGGCGAGCCACAGCTGCGCGCCGCCGTAGCCGAGGTCGTGGGTGACCACGAGCAGGTTGAGCGCACTTGGCGACCCCGGCGCACGGGGCGCGAGTGCCTCTGCGGGTCGCGGCGTGACTGGCGTCGCGTCGCCGTCGACCTCGAGCAGGGTCACGAAGTCAGCCGTGACGCCGCTCAGCGAGACAACCGACGCGCGGAGCGAGACGGTGCGCACTGCGGGGTCGAGCACGCCCAGGTCGAGCAGCTGTTCGAACCCGCAGACCGGCGCGACCGGCGAGAGGTCGTTCGCGGCGACATCGGCGCGATCGATCCCGAGACGCGCCGGACCGAGGGGGACGTCGTTCGCGAACAGCTCCACGCGGGCGATCGGGGTGTACGTGGATCGCGCCCACCCCTTGAGGGTGATCGGCCCGCGCTTGACGCGCGCGCCGGCGGCAGGGACGTCGATGTTGCCGACGACCTCGTCGGGGGGTGGGATCGGCGCCCCGTTCGCGTCGATGGTCGGGCGTCCGATGAGCGTCACGGTCACGGGGTCGAGTCGGACGCCGAGGTGGTCGACGGACGGGTAGACGGTGACCGTAAGCACGGCCGAGGTCCCCTGCACGGCTCGCAGGTCGAGCGGGACGACCCAGCCCGTCGCCGCGTAGCTCTCGTCGCCGCGATCATGGGCGACGTCGTCGCGCGGCTCGGCGCTCGTGGCGGACCTCCCGACGATGCGCCCTCCCATCTCGACGGTCACCGCGGCGACGGGCGCACGGTGCCACGCGTGCCAGCCCGACATCACACCGGTCCGCTCGATCTCGCCTCCCTCCGCGGGGTGCTCGACGTAGCCCTCGAGCGGCGAGCCGTCGGCGTTCGGGGTGCCGGCTGCGGCGTTGCGACGCTGGCGCACGACCTGGCGGGGCGAGCGGTGCTCCGAGGTCACCGGACGTCCGCTGCGTGGTCGGTCCGGTCGAGCCCGAGGCGACGCCACGACTCCCACATGTCCTGGATCCCGCGCTCGAGGGTGATGGGCTCCCAGGACATGAGCGCCCGGAGCCGGGCGACGTCGAGGACGACGGCGCGGACGTCCGACGGGCGCGCGGCAGCGTGTTGCACGGCGATCTTGGTCCCCGTGACGGACTCGACGATCTCGATCACCTCGGTCATGCGGTGGCCGGTCCCGGATCCGACGTTGACCACGCTCGGCGTGTCCGCGCGCCCGCTGAGTGTCGCCACGGCCTTTGCGACGTCGCGCACGTCGACGAAGTCGCGCACCGCGGACCCGTCACCGAAGAGCTGCACCGGCGCGCTGGTCACTGCGGCATCGAGGAGCGCCGCGACGACGCCCTGGCCGGTCCGAGGGCGCTGGAGCGCGCCGTAGGCATTCGCGACGCGCAAGATCCTCGCGTCGACGCCGTCGGCGTGCGCGGCCATGAGCACGTAGCGCTCTGCGGCGAGCTTCGTCACGCCGTAAGGCGACACAGGGTGGCACTCCGAGGACTCGGGAACGGGCAGCGTGTCGACGTCGCCGTAGATGGCTCCGCCCGACGACAGGTACGTGAACCCTACGCCGGGTCGTCGACGCAGCTCGTCGAGGACGCCGAGCAGGATGGGGATCTCCGCATCGAACTGCGCGAGCGGCGCGCGGGCGGAGTCAGCGGGGTGCGGCGCGCCGAGCGCGTCGACGACGTGCTCGGCCCCGTTGATCGCCGCGCGCAGCGCCGTGGGGTCGGCAGCGCTGCCCACGAGGACGGTGGCGCCCTCGAGCAACGGCGCGCTCCGCTCCGTCGGGGGTCGCCGCGCGAGGACCTGGACCGAACAGCCCTCGTCGAGGAGGCGGCGGACGATTGCAGCGCCGATGAGGCCGGTGCCGCCCAACACCGCGAACGCGCCCGGCGCCGAGGCTCGATGCTCGGAACGCCCGACGACGCCATCGTTGGCGGCTGCCGTGTGCTCCGACACGAACGGTCACGCTACTCGTGGGCCCGTCGTGTCCCGGTGCGAGACTCGAGCGGTGGCGACGATGGACCGGCTGGGTTCGGGCGAGTGGGAGCGGCTCAAGGCCGTCCGGATTCGAGGGCTTGTCGACGAGCCTGACGCGTTCGGGTCATCGATCGAACGAGAGGGCGCGTTCGGCGAAGCAGACTGGCGCAGGTTGATCGGGCTCGGGCCGTGGTGGGTGGCGGTTGCGGGCAGCGAGGACGTGGGGCTTGTGGCGGGCGGCACGACCAAGGACCCGTCCATTCGCTGGGTGTACTCGATGTGGGTCGACGAGCGGTTCAGGGGGACGGGCGTGGCCGCACAGCTGTTGGACGAGGTGGTCCGCTGGGCACGCGCGGAGGGCGCGGTGCGCCTCGGGCTCGACGTGACCGACCGCGTGCCGAGGGCACGTCGCTTCTACGAGCGGCTCGGCTTCGTCGGCATGGGGACGGCGGGTCCGTTGCCCCGCGACCCGACCATCGAGCTCTCCGAGATGGTGCTCGACCTCACCTCGACGCGGGCCGGGACGTGACCAGCTTCTCGATCGTGGCGAACGTTCGCTCCATGGCACGCCGGTTCCGCTCAGGCCAGCCGAGCGGCTCGATCAGCACGCCCCACGGCACGCAGTAGTCAAAGGTCTCGGTCACGCGCGTGGCGCCGCCGTCCGGCTCGAGCTCGTAGCGCCACACGAACCTCGCGGGGTGATGCCACGCGATCCGGCGACCCTCGTCGAACTCGACGACCCGATTCCTCGTCACGTACGGGACCCGATTGTCATGCGCATCGAGAATCTCGACCCGAGCGCGAGGCGTCCAGTCGAGGGCGACGTCGGGCCGTGCACGGACCTCGAGCCGTCGATCAAGGGGTGCTTCGAGGGATCGGCGAGCACGTCGAAGATCGCGGATGCCGGCGCTTCGATGGTCCGGGTTGCCTGGACGATGCGGGCGCCCGGCACGTCGTGACGATAGGTCTCGTCGCCGCACGGGTCTAACGTCCCCGAAGGGAGGTCGCGATGTCCGTGGTGCCGTCGAGCAGCGAGCGGGTGCATCTCGCAGACGGCCGTGTCCTCGAAGCGTCGATGTCCGGTGCACCCGAGGGTCCGGCGGTGGTCTTCCAGCACGGCTCGCCCGGCTCGTCCTTCGATCACCCCGGATTCGGCGCCGCCGCGGCGGCGCGCGGCCTTCGGGTGATCGCACCGTCGCGGTCGGGCTACGCCGGGTCCACTCGGCTCGAGGGTCGTGCGGTCGCCGCTGCGGCGAGCGACGTGGCCGAACTGCTGGACCACCTCGGCATTGGCCGATTCGCGACGCTCGGTTGGTCGGGCGGCGGCCCCCACGCGCTCGGCTGCGCGGCGCTGCTTCCGGACCGGTGCGCTGCGGCGCTGTCGGTCTGCGGTCCCGCGCCGTACCTCCCGGACGAGTTCGACTGGACCGAGGGGATGGGAGCAGAGAACGTCGAGGAGTTCTCGCTGTCGCTCGAGGGCGGCCCCGCCTACGACGAGATGCTCGAGACGCTCCGCACGGAGCTGCTGTCGATCGACCCCGCTTCGGTCCGCTCGGCGCGCGATCTGTTTGGCGGCCTCGTGAGCGACATTGACGATGCAGCGGTCGCACCGGTCGACGCGGCGTTCATGCTGGCGAACGTGTGTCGGGGCTTGGACATGGGGGTCGGCGGATGGCGCGACGACGATCAAGCGTTCCTTCGGCCCTGGGGCTTTGACGTGACCGACATCGCGGTGCCGGTGGGGGTGTGGTTCGGCGACCAAGACCTCATGGTGCCGGCACGGCACGGCC
>DATBQT010000145.1:0-2116 GCA_036560685.1 Acidimicrobiales bacterium | reverse complement strand
GCGGACCTGGGGGCGAAGCCACACTGACATCGCGATGAGCAGGATCGAGGTGGGCCACGCGATCGCGTTGAAGGTGGATCCGAGCCGTGTCGAGTACTCCGATGCCTGGAAGAGGTTGAACGTGTCGCCGACCACGTTGAGGGTGATACCCGCGGTGAGGAGCAGCCAGGGGAGCGACCAGCGGCCCGACAGCACGACGGTGCCCCCGATCACGAGCGACAGTACGAGGAGGTCGCCGATCGGATAGGAGAGGTTGGTCGCGACCGCGCCCGACGTGTCACCCAGTTGGCCGAGCAGGCTGTGGAACGCGAACGCCGCGCACACCGCGGCGGCGCCGAGCCCGGCGACCGCCCCGTCGAGCCAGTTGGGCTTCGAGAGGTGCTGGGTCATGGCGTTGCGGATGAGCAGCACGGTTCCGACGTAGGCGAGGGGATAGAAGGCGAGGTAGAAGAGGTCCGCGAACGACGGTGTCGACGGCGACGCCCCGCCAAGCGACTCGGCGGTCAGCAGCACGTCGCCGAGCGCCCACGCCATGAGGGCCGCGCCGAGCACCACGAACGCCACGCGGTTCGCGTGCCGGTGGATGCCTCGCGCGATGCACAGCGACGCAGCGACGATCTCGAGGGCGCAGACGGTCCAGCCGTCCAGCCACACCCAGCGGTGGTCGGAGCCCCGCGTCAGCAGCACGACGAGGTAGCCGCAGAGCACTGCGCCGAGGGCAGCAAAGGTCGCCCAGACGAGTCGACGCGTCAGGCCGCCCGGCGCTTGGGAGGCACTCGGTGCCACGAGGCGTGTCGCGTGCTCCTTCGTCTCGGGCGACGGGACGGGCGCTAGGTCACCACCCGTCCGCCCTCTGTCTACGAGTTGGAGCACCATCGGACCTCAGCTTCGAGTGAATCCCGTTCAGAACAGCCGTGCAACGGTGTCAGACGAGCCCCACACCGCCGCCAACAGATGCGCAACGCGAGCCCAATCGATCGCGCTGCGACCGCGTCCGGTGACCCGGGCGTGCTCCGGGATTGTCGAATCGGACGGCGCTACTCTTCGGGTCCATGCCAGCACGAGGGTCGCGATGGCGTGTCGCGGCGGCCGTTGGCTGTGCTGCGGTCCTCGGAACGTCCGCGCCGGCCGCCGCTTCGCCCACAAGGAGCCATGGCGTGGCCGGCATCCAGTTCGCCACCTCGTGTCTGACCGCGCACCTGTGCGTCGTGACGGGCTACTCGAACCGGTCGGTCGGCGACGTCGTCGCTGTCAGAAGCGGGGTCCCCGGCCACGTGTCGCTGGTGCCGGGGACCCAGTCCGTCGCCTCGGTGAGCTGCCCGACGGCTGCGGGCTGCATCGGGCTCGAACGGCCTGGCAACGACGTCGGCACCGGCTTCGTCACGATCAATGCCGCGGGAGTGGTCACGCACACCGTTCGCGTCGCGACGCCGTCAGGAGTGAACCTCCTGCGGATCGCGTGCTCCAGCCTCCGGTACTGCGAGGTTGCCGGTGACGACGTGTTCGTCTCGCCTGCGGCCCTCGAGGTCGGCACCTGGAACGGGACGAGGCTCGCCTTGCACAGGGTGGCGTCGGTGCCAAAAGCCACGAACACGATCGTCGAGGGCGTGTCATGCGTGGCCACGACGTGCGTCGTCGTCGGCTACGCCAACCATCTCCCGACCAACGTCGGCTTCATCCTGTCGGTCACCGGCGGCTCAAGGTTCAAGCTGCGCACCGTCGCCGGCGACTCGCTCTACGACGTGTCATGCGCGAACCAGGCCCGATGCTTCGCGGTGGGCTTCAACAGCACGGGGGGCGTCGTGGTGGCACTCACGGGCGGTGTGGCGACCTCCGTCGCCGCAACGCCGCCGGATCTCTTCGGCATCGCCTGCGTTGGCTTCGCCTGCACCGCCGTCGGCCAGCAACTCCCGCCCCCACCGTCGAGCGACTCGTTCTGGGGCGTCGTGCTCGCCGTGACGGGAGGAAGGGTCGGGACGCCCCAGCTCGTCTCGCAGAGTGGTGGCTTCAACGACGTCGCCAGGGTCGGCAGCGCCTACACCGCGATCGGCACGTCGCACGGGATCGGCTCGGTCGTCACCGCCGGATGATCGCCCGACCAAGGGTCGGACCTTCG
>DATBQT010000144.1:0-6323 GCA_036560685.1 Acidimicrobiales bacterium | reverse complement strand
GCCATGCCCTGATTGAAGTAGTTGACTCCGTTCGCGAAGTGGATGTTGGCCGCGAAGAGCGACGCCCACTTCCCGTCGATCGCGTACGTGGCGTAGTCGACGAAGTTGACCGTGTGATACGACCAGACGATCGTCGCGATGATGACGAGCATGCCGGCAGGGAGGATTCTGCGTGCCCGACGCGCGTAGAAGCCCGCGATCGACACCGTCTTGCGCTTTTCGTGCTCGCGCAGGAGCAGCCCCGTGATCAAGAAGCCCGAGATCACGAAGAACACGTCGACACCGACGTAGCCGCCGCCGAACCACGTCACTCCGCAGTGGAAGAGGACGACGAGCACGACCGCGAGGGCGCGCAGGCCTTCGACGTCGGGACGGAACGCGAGGTCGATCCCGCCCGGTGAGTCGGCGGGCGGGTCCGCGGGTGGCCGGTCCGACTCGACCGTCTCGGCGGCTACGGCTTCGACGTCAGTCACGAGCAACCTCAGCTCGCAGACGAAGTGGTCCGCAGTCGCACGCCCACCGCGGCGCGCGGCAAGGCGGTTGCGCAGCCCCCCATGTCATGACGGCGCAAGTTAGCGCGTCGTGGCCGTGCTTCCGGGCTTTGCAGCAATGCGGTTTGGCGGCGTCAAGCTGGTTCCATGCCGTGACGTTGCATCAGCGCAAGCTCGGTCTCACGTGCCGGGGGCTCGGACTGGGACCACAGCTTCTCCAGCTCCTCGAAGTAACCATCGAGGGCGGGCGCGTGCAACACCAAGAGACGAGCCGCAGCCGCGCTCGTGTTCCCAAACGTGTGGGCCTCGCCGGCCCCGACGTGGACGTACGTGCCAGCGGCGCCTTCGAAGAGCTCTCCTTCGACCTGGAACTCGACCAGGCCGTCGAGCACGAAGTACGCCTCTTCATTGCCGCCATGGCGATGCGCAGGGGGCATTCGACCTCCGGCTGGCAGCGTCCTCTCCATCAGAGAGAAGCGCCCCTCGGTGCTCGCGGCGGTCGCCTTGAACCACATGTGACTGCCCCGCGCCTCGCGGTGGAGTCCCTCGCCGGTGTCGAACCGTTGCACCTCGGCCTCCCCGACTCGTGTGTCCGTTCGACGCTATTCGCCCGCACTCGGCCAGCGAAAGGCGCTGGCGCACCCCTCATTTCACGGCACTCGGTCGAGATCCACGACCTCGGTCACCGCCCATTCGAACTTCGTGGGAGCCGCTAGCCCTTGGCGTTGGACGCGTTCAGCTTCACGGCCTCACGAATCAGGGCTTTGAGCGCCGACTCGTTGAGCGCTTCGCCCTCGTGCACGTCAATTGCGCGCCTCGTGTTCCCCTCAAGGCTGGAGTTGAACAGGCCTGCGGGATCCTTGAGAGAAGCGCCCTTGGCGAACGTCATCTTCACGACGCTCTTGTAGGTCTCGCCCGTGCAGATGATCCCGTCGTGATACCAAGTTGGAACCCCCCTCCACTTCCACTCCTCAACGACGAGGGGGTCGGCCTGCTTGATCAGGGCACGGAGCCGGCTGAGCATGTCGCCTCGCCAGTCGCCCAGCTCTTTGATCCGTGCGTCAATCAACTGAGACGGGGACGGGCTCTTCTGAGACGCGCTGTTCGCCATGCCGCTGCTCCTTTGTCCCGAGTCACACGTCCTCCCTAGGTCGACTGAACCCCAGATCGAGTGTGCCTTGGTCATGCCTTCCGAACGGGTGCTGCTTCGGAGTCGATCCCCAAGCCATCTGCGGCTCGGAGTTCGGACTCCGCCCTCGTGGTGGAGGTGATGGGACTCGAACCCACGGCCTCTACATTGCGAACGTAGCGCTCTACCAGCTGAGCTACACCCCCAGGGCACCGCGACTCTAGCCGAGCACCTCGCGGCAACGACTCTCGTCCGAGCAGCACCTCCGGAGCATCCAGTCGTTCAGCGGCGCACCTACTTCGTGCTGTCGCGACGTTGAACGCACTCACTCATCAAAGGACGCCCGACCCGTGCTGCAGGCAGCAACCCTCGATCGCGGACGCGTTCAGCAAGGCTGCTTGCTGCATCTCGGTGGACATCTGACGAAGACCCGATCGTCGACGCGAGCCCTACGTCAACAGGTTGGCGACACCGTTGCTGGTGTCAGCGTGCCGCTGCGATGCGGTCCGACTGCCATCCGTCGTCGTACCCGGTGCCGTAGGGCGAGTCCGAGTCGGTGTAGACGGGCATGACGGCGCGTGCGATGGGCACGGCGTTCGTGAGCTGCTCCTGGCCATAGAAGCCGGCGTTCGAGGCGTAGTACATGAGCCCGAGGTAGCCGACCAGCGCGATCGCGGAGAGCAGCGTCACCGCCCACAGCACGCCCATGCCCGGTAGGAGCCCGACGAGGAACGTGCCGGCGATCGCGCCGCCGAGTCCGTAGAGGATTCGCGTGCGCCGGGTCCGTGCGCGGTCAGGCGAGAGCACGGGCACCGGTCTCGACCGGTCGTAGTCGCCGTAGTCGTCGTAGTCGTCCTCGTCGGCTGCCTCGTAGGCGTCGTAGCGAGGCGCGCGCACGGTGCGGTACGACCTCGTGGCCGCAGAGCGGTCCTCGGCTACGTCCCAGGGGTCCTCGGACCACTGCTCGGCGCGGCCGAGCCGGTCGTCGGGGACCTCGTCGTACCCATCGTCGTAGCGCATGGTCGACTCCTTGTCTGTCGGGCCTGTGGGGACCAGCACGAGCGTGGGTGGCGTCGGTCGCGGTGCCTGCCACCGTGGATCTCGCTCCTCGTCGTCCAGCCGGTTGGCAGGCTCGACGATCTTCGGCCCGGAGTGCTCGAGCAGCCGAAGCTGGCGGTGGAACGACGCGATCGATGTGGTCGGCTGATGGTTGCGGAGCCACCGAATGATGCCCGGGGCCAAGAGGGCGACCCAGAGCGTCAGAATGATGAGCGCCGGTACCACTGCTAGGTCCTTGTCCCCCCCTGTTCCATTGGCAGGCAACGGTACCGAGGGGGAGCGCCAAAGTGGTGGATCGGGCACGCGGTGACGTCGCCGCGTCACGGTCACCCGTGCAGACCGCACTCCTCTTTGTCCGAGTCGGACCACCGACCGGACCGCCGGGACGCGCCAGGCGCCACCGGCTTGGTGACCGGCGCGCAACCGATCGAGGCGTAGCCCTGGGACCACAGCGGGTGCTCGGGGAGCTCGTGCTCGCGGAGGTACCAGGCGATGTCGTCGTCGGTCCAGGTCGCGAGCGGGTTGCACTTGACGAGGCCGAACCGGTCGTCCCAGCCCACGACCGCGATGTCAACGCGGGTGGGCGCGTCCACGCGCTTGAGCGCGGTGAGCCAGGCGTCGCGCCCCTTGAGGGCGCGCGAGAGTGGCTCGACCTTGCGCAGCTCGCAGCACCGCGCGGACCCGCACGGCCACTGCTCGGCCTCCGAAGACGGCGTGGTCGTGGTGAGCGAGACGCCGCGCTCCTCGCAGAAGCGATGGGCGAACTCGAGGGTCTCTGGGAAGTGGAACAGCGTGTCGAGGAAGATCACCTCGAGGTCCGGCTTGCTCGCGAGCGCGAGGTCGATGAGCACCAAGTCCTCGAACGAACACGCCATCGCGACGTTCGCGTCGAACCGCTCGAGCGTCCACTCGATGACCTCTCGCGGCGCTGCGTTCGCCAGCCGCCGGTCGGCGTCGGCGAGCTCTTCGATGAGGGTGTCGGTGGGTGCAGTCATGGTCACGTCTGCTGTCGAACAGGCCCCTGCGACTATAGTTACCGGAGCCGAGATACCGGCCGAGTGCCTGCTCGGCGCGTCGGCGACCGGAGCCCCATGACGACCCCCTTCGCCGCATCACAGAGCGTTGCGGCCTCTCGCGTCGACCACCTCGACCTGCTCGAGTCGCACGCGATCTTCATCATCCGCGAGGTCGCAGCGGAGTGCGAGCGCCCGGTGCTCCTCTTCTCGGGCGGCAAGGACTCTGCGGTCCTCCTGCACCTCGCCGTCAAGGCGTTCGCGCCGGCCTTGATCCCCTTCCCGGTGCTGCACGTCGACACGGGGCACAACTTCGCCGAGGTGATCGAGTACCGCGACCGCCAGGCGGCGGCTGCCGGCGCCCGGCTCGTCGTGGCGAGCGTCCAGGCGTCGATCGACGCGGGGCGCGTGATGGACCCCGGCGAGGGCGGCTCGCGCAACCGGATCCAGTCGACCACGCTGCTCGATGCGATCAACGAGAACGCCTTCGACGCCGCGTTCGGCGGGGCGCGCCGCGACGAGGACAAGGCCCGCGCCAAAGAGCGCGTCCTGAGCTTCCGCGACCGGTTCGGACGGTGGGACCCGCGACGCCAGCGCCCCGAGCTCTGGCAGCTCTACCAAGGCAAGGTCAACCACGGCGAGCACCTCCGCGCCTTCCCGCTGTCGGACTGGACCGAACTCGACATCTGGCAGTACGTCGCCCGTGAGCGCATCGAGCTGCCGTCCATCTACTTCGCCCACGAGCGCGAGGTCGTGCTGCGCGACGGGATGCTGCTCGCCCTGTCCCAGTGGGTGAGCCCGACCGGCGGCGAGGTCGCCGAGCGCACGATGGTGCGCTATCGAACGGTCGGGGACGCGACGTGCACCGGCGCGGTGCGCTCGATCGCCACGACGGTCGAGGCGATCATCGAGGAGACGGCGACCGCGCGGATCTCCGAGCGCGGCGCGACCCGCGGGGACGACCGGTTCAGCGAGACCGCCATGGAGGACCGCAAGCGCGAGGGCTACTTCTAGCGATGCCGACAGCCCCCGTCATGGACCTCCTGCGATTCGCGACCGTCGGCTCGGTCGACGATGGCAAGTCGACGCTGATCGGGCGCCTGCTCGTCGACACCCGCCAGCTCTTCGACGACCAGCTCGAAGCCGTGCACACCGCGTCGGTCAGCAGGGGCGTGGGCGACATGGACTTGTCGTTCGTCACCGACGGGCTGCGCGCGGAGCGCGAGCAGGGCATCACGATCGACGTCGCCTACCGCTACGCGGCGACGCCGACGCGCAAGTTCATCATCGCGGACTGCCCGGGCCACGTGCAGTACACGCGCAACATGGCGACGGGCGCGTCGACCGCCGACCTCGCCCTGGTCGTGGTCGACGCGACCGCGGGGCTGAAGGAGCAGACGCGCCGTCACCTGTGCAT
Source organism: Acidimicrobiales bacterium (assembly GCA_036560685.1). Taxonomy (GTDB): domain Bacteria; phylum Actinomycetota; class Acidimicrobiia; order Acidimicrobiales; family RAAP-2; genus Palsa-459. The sequence goes on along the minus strand of DATBQT010000144.1, from coordinate 1,214 downwards.
CGCCGCACTCCTCGGCGTGCGCCGCGTCATCGTCGCGGCCAACAAGATGGACCTCGCCGAGTGGGCGAGGGACCCCTACGACGCGCTCGTCGTGCAGGTCGCAGCGCTCGCTGCCCAGCTCGGGATCGACGAGCCGCTGGTCGTGCCGGTCTCGGCGCTCAACGGCGACAACGTCGTGGAGCGCTCCGACGCCGCGCCGTGGTACGACGGGCTCACGGTCCTGGGCGCGCTCGAGGCCGCACCCGCCGGCGGCTGGGCGGGCGAGGGCACCGTCGGCGCGCGGCTGCCCGTGCAGTGGGTGCTGCGGCACCCGACGGGAAAGCGGACCTACGCCGGCATGGTCGACGGGGCCGCGCTCGCGCCCGGCGACGAGGTGATGCTGCTGCCCGCGGGGATCAAGACGACGGTCCGCCGTGTCGCGACCGCCGACGGCGACCTCCCGATCGCGGGCGTGGGCCGCTGCGTCGACGTGGACCTGACCGACGACACGCCCGCAGGGCGCGGCGACATGCTCGCGACGGCCCCGCTCCCTGAGATCACCGACCACCTCGTGGCCACGGTCTGCTGGTTCGGCGACGAGCCGCTCACCGCGGGCCAGCGGTTCCGGGTCAAGCACACGACGCGCTCGACGCTGGGCTTCGTCGAGCACGTCGCCGCTCGCGTCGACGTCAACCGCCTCGCGCTCGTCGACGCCGAGTCCCTCGAGGCCAACGACATCGGCGTGATCACGCTGTCGACGGCCGACCCACTGGTCGTCGACCCCTACACCGCCAACCGGATCACGGGGAGCTTCGTGCTCGTCGACGAGCGCACGAACGCGACGCTCGCCGGCGGCATGGTCGGCGCGCCCACGTTCGCGACGTAGGCCACGCGCGCACGTCAGCCGGACTGGTTCGCGATCATCACGATCGCCGCTGCGACCACGCACAGGGTGGCGAGCTCCACGGATCGCTGGCACCGCACGGCGGGCGCCTTGACCGCGGGGTCCTGCGCTTTGAGGAGCGCCGCGACCTCGTGCTGGGCCGGGAACGCGGTGCCCTCGAGGAGGGCGGCCGCGACCAGCCAGAGGGCGAGGCCGACGAGGACGAACCCGTCGAGGAGCCCGTAGCGGCCCTGCGACAGCCCCAGCAGCGCGAGCCCGCTTAGCGGGAGCAGGTGGACCGTCCTGCCAGCCAGCTCGCGGCGGCCTGAGAACGTCCGCCTCGCCGCTTCCG
>DATBQT010000143.1:0-8735 GCA_036560685.1 Acidimicrobiales bacterium | reverse complement strand
GTCCCCCGCAGGGCCCGTCTGGGCGTCTCGGAACATCGGGGCGATGCTACTGAGCCCCGACCGACGGTCTCAGGGCGTGCCGAGGGTGCTGACCTGCTTGCGCAGCCATTCGAGCGACGAAGGCTTGCCGATCTCCTCTTCCCAGCCTGCGAGGGCGGCATGCAGCGCGTCGACGTCCGCGACGACGACGAGAATCTCGACCAGCAGCTCGTCGGTTGGCTCGCTGTCGACGGCGATATCCCCAAAGGGGTCCTCGATCGCCTCGACGTCGGGCGCCGCCATCAGGTACAGCTCACCGGTGTCGACGACGTAGCTGAGCACGAAGCGGTGCTTCTGCGCGTCTCGCCAGTCGTTGCCGAGCTCGAGCTCCTCACTGTCTCGCCGTCGCTCATCGGCGTCGTAGAACTCCTCGATGTCCATGAGCGGCACGCTACCTCGGCACGCGCAGGGAGCTCGATGGCGTGGGGAGCGGTAGGGGGAGGTACGCGCCGCACCATGCGCGCATGCACCGAAACGACACCACCGACATCCTGCGCGACCTTCGTGACGATTGGCGCCGCATCGCCCGGGCCGCTCCGTCGAGACGAGCGCTCGAGTCGCTCCGAGCCGACGCCGGAGGGCTCATCCCCGAACGAGTCGTCGACCTGGGCGGCCTCGTGCTGGCTCTGGAACCGCACGGAGGCCTGGAGCGGATCGAGCGGGCACAGCTCGTCGCCGTGCTGCTCCTCCACGCGCAGGACCCGCTCGTCCGACGGTGCCTGCTGCAGACGCTCCTCCCTGGCATCGTCTCGGTCGCCCGCAAGCTTCGCTTCGGCGAGGGGATCGCGGACGACCCCAAGACGTTCCTCTCCGACGCGCTCGCCGAGGCGACCGACCTGCTCTGTGACTGGGCGGGGCAACGCCGTCCCTACGCAGCGCCCGACCTGCTCGGCGCCCTTCGCTGTCGGCTGCGTCGGCGCATGCTCGCCGACAAGGCGCGACGCCGAGAGCTCACCGCGCCGCCCGAGCTGCCTCACGACGACGGCGAGTTCGGGGCCGAGAGCTTCGCGCACCGGCTCGCGACCGCCGCAGCATCGGACGACCATGGCGTGCGGCTCCTCTACGCGCGCTGCGTCCTCGGCTACTCGACCGCGCAGCTCGCCGCGGGAATGGGCGTGTCGGGCGGCGCGGTTCGTCGTCGCATGGTTACCGCAGCACGGTCCTTCTTGTGACGATCGTCGTAGCCTGAACGCGCCATGCCGACTCGTCGTGTGCCAAGCGGGGGACTCGCTGCGCTCGCCGTCGTCCTCTCGGCGCTCGCGGTGATCGTGGTCACCGGGGCGCGGGCGCCTCTGATCCGCATCGTGAGCGTGCCAGCCGCGACCACCACCACCGCGCCGATGACGCCGGGCGACTCGACGCACGCGCACACCAACGGCACCGCTCGTGCCACGCAGCCGGGGAGCGGCTCGGAGGCGACGCTCGCTGGTGACAGCCAGCGGCCCACGCCGACGACGGTTGCCCCGACCACGACAACGACGGTCCCGACGCCGACAACCACCTCGACGACGACCACGACGACCACGACCACGCAACCGAGGCCCCCTTCGGGCGCACCCACCTCGAGGTCTGGCTCGTTCGAGGGCGGCTCGACGACGGTCGTGAGACGCGTCGGTGCCGTGCGGACCGTGTCGGTGACGGTGACCGGCGGCGTCGACGTGACCCTCACGGTGACGTGCGGCCTCGTCACGACGAGTGCCACGCAGCGCTCGACGGTCTCGGTGCCGGTGGACAGCGGAGGGTCGTCGTGCGTGGCTACGTTCAAGGTGCCCGCGACCACACCGGCTCCCGCTCGCTGGTGGCTGGTCACCTCATGACGCCAGTCCGTCGCCGTCGCCGCGGTGTCTTCGAGGGCGTGCTGGTCCTCTGTGCGATCCTCGCCGCGGCTGTTGCGCTCGTCGCCGCGCTCAAGGCGCCGGTCACGCCGCAAGCCATGAGACTGGTCGACACGCTCGTGGTCGCGGGCGCGGCCGCTTGGTGCGCCGTCGTGTGGGGCGTCGCCAAGCTCGTCGTTGCGGTGCTGCGAGGAGAGCCCGCCGCCGAGGGGGCGGGGGTCCTTGGCTGGGCCGCGGTTCGCATCGCAGCACTGGTGCTCGTGCTCGCACCGTTCCTCGAGCCCTCCGGCACGGCGCACGCGCCGTCGCGTGCCGGCCATGTCGAGACGTCGCGCCAGAGCACGCTCCTCGTCGAGGAGGCGCCGTCCGAGCGCCGCATCGCGACGGTCGACCCGCAGATCGGGCTGCATGGTCGAGCGCGGGGCACGGCACGGCACCGTCCGAATGGGGGCCACCGCGGGCAGGAGGGATCGGTTGCGCCGGCGTCGCTCGGCACGGGGACCAGCCTCGTCGCACTCGCGTCGAGGTTCCGCCGCCTCGTTCGAACCGGTGACCGAGTGCTCGTCGACGACGACCAGGCAATCGACCTCGAGACGATGCTGCTCGGCGTCCCCGAGACGCCGTGGGCCGGGCTCGGTGCGGTGGCGCGATCGCTCGAGGCGGCCGGGCTGCTCCTCGACACCGTGCACGTGGTCCTCGGCGGGGGCGACGCCGCGCTCGACGACGGGAGCTGGCGGTTCGACCCAGACGCGCCACAACAGCCGGTGCGCGCGCTCGTCGTCGTCCTAGGCGAGCACGACCAGCGCACGCACGTGCTGGTGGTGCCACAGGGAGGATCGCTGCGCCTGGAGGGACCCGGAGCGTCCTCGATCGTTGACGACGCGCTGCGCGTCTCGGGCGCGCTCGACCTCGGCCACCCGTCTTCGGTGGACGACGCCGGCCTCGTCTACGCGCTGGCTGTGCGTGGCGACGACGACCTCGTCGTCTGTGTCGCAGACGACCCGACGCTCGACCTCGCGCTCCAGCGCAGGTGCGCGGTGGTCGCGACCTCGAGTGCGTCGCCTCGCTTCAGCGTCACGGCAACCGAGGTCCGCCTCCACGACGGGCGCACACTCACGAGGTCCGCGCTGTCAGCAAGGGTCCGCTCACTGCTCGACGGTGATCACGACGTCGTGCTGCGCGCGCCCGAGGCGGCGGCGGCGGCATCCGACGCGCCAGCGGCCGTGGGGCTCGACGACGACGTCGCGGTGGTCAGGCTCCTGACGGCGGTGCCGAGGGTCGACGGCCTCGCCGTCGCGCTTGAGGCTCGCCGCGAGCGTCGCGCGGTGGAGCTCGTCGCCTACCTCGCGCTGCACGCCGGCGAGCCGATCACCGGCGAGCGGCTTCGGGTTCGCGTGCTCGGCAACGCCTCGAACGACGCGGCCTCCAAGACGCTCTTCAACGTCGCCTCGACGCTGCGTCGCGCCCTCGGCGATGGCCCCCACGGGGCGCGACTGCCGTCGGCTGGGCGGTTCGGCCACTACGGCGTGTCGCCCGACGTGCTCTGTGACGTGTCGATGCTCGCAGGGCGCGTCGCGGCCGCCCGACGTTGCAGCGATCCCGAAGAACGGATCGCCTGGCTGCGCTCGGCACTCGAGCTCATCGAGTCCGAGCCGTTCGCGACGGTGCTCACCGGCTACGACTGGTTCCTGGCGGAGGGCCACCTCACGCGCCTCCAGGCCGTCTGCGAGGACGCGGCCTGCGAGCTCGTCGAGCTGGCCGTGCCCCGCGGCCTCCTGGCGCTCGCAACCCACGCCCTCGACCGAGCGAGGCTCGTCGACCCCTACGCGGAGCGGCTCGCCCGCGCCGCGATGCAGGTCGCAGCGGCGCGTCAGGCGAGCTTCGAGGCGATCGCGCCCGCGGAGCGCAGCACCGTGCCGTCGGCGCCCGCGGTCACGTAGCGGTGTGACGGCGACGTCGTCGCCTCTGCGACGAGGTCGTCGAGCAGCTGGAGGAACGAGACGGCCGGGTCGATGAACAGGTAGCGCGAGAGCGACCCCGGGATCGTGTTCACCTCGTTCACGAACACCCCCGCGTCGCCTTGGAGGAAGTCGATCCTCGCGACCCCACGGACCGAGCACGCCACCGCCACGGCCAGCGCCACGCGGCGGACCTCGTCGGCGACGGCGTCGGGGATCGCGGCCGGCAGCTCGCGGGCCGCGCCAGCCATGCCCTCGCCGGCGACGTACTTGTCCGCGTAGTCGAGGATCTCCGTCGCGCCCGCGCGGCGCAGCGGCCGCTCGATGGCGGACAGCTCGTAGTGCGGGTAGGACCGAACCGCGACCTGCAGGTCCGAGAGGTCCGAGCGGAACGGCTCGATGACCGCGCCGCTCGACAGGTGCGGGTTGGCCGTGAGCAGCGCCCTGGCGGTGGCGAGGTCAGCCACCACCTCGATCCCGATCGACGAGCCGCCGAACCGTGGCTTCACGATGTACGGCGCGTCGAAGCCGACGGCGTCGGTCGACGCGGTCAGCGACACGCGCGGCAGCGAGGGCAGCCCGCACGCCGCGACGACGGCGGCGAAGGCGAGCTTGTCCATCCCGAGGGCGGCACCCGCGACGCTCGGCCCGGCGTGGCGCACGCCAGCGAGGTCGAGGGCGCCCTGGAGCGTGCCGTCCTCGCCGGGGCCGCCGTGGGTGCACAGGATCACCGCGTCGAGCTCGAGGTGCCGTGCGCGGCCCATGCGGGCCGCGGCGCGGAACCCCCCGTCAGGCCCGGCCTCGAGCGAGAGGGCGTCGGCGCCCTTGGGCGGGCCGTCGGCGAACGCGGCGGCCTCGAGCGTCGGGTCGACCGACCAGAACGCGCCGACCTTGGACCAGTAGATCGCGGTCATGTCGCGACCGGCACGCGCGAGCTCGAGCGAGGCCTGCAGGCCGGTGACGACGCTCACGTCGTGCTCGGGGGTCGGTCCTCCGAACACCACGGCCACTCGGCCCACGTCGCCTCCTTGCCCTCGGTGCGGGGCGGCTCAAGGGTAGTGGTCGGGCAGGTCGTTCTCGTAGAGCACCGAGTCGCCGTGGCCGAGGTGCGAGCGGACCCACTCCACGGCTCGCTCTCTCGTGGGCACCGTGACGACCGCCGCGCCGCCCGCCGTCGCCCCGCGGCGCAGCGACGCCAGGTTCGTGCGGCCCACCACGACGATCGACGTCGCGACGCGCGACGCCGCCCCGGCGAACGCCTCGTTCTCGGTGCGCTGGCGGGTGCCGAGCTCGACGATCCCGGGGGTCACGACCACGCGCCGCCCGTCGACGGGGAGGCTCCCCAGCAGCTCGAGCGCCGCGGCGGCGCCCGCGGGGTTCGAGTTGTAGGTGTCGTCCACCACGAGCACGCCCGAGGGTGCGTTGACGACGGTGAGGCGGCTCGCGACCGGCGCGAGCTGGGGGATCCGCGCGGCGAGCACGTGGACGTCGAAGCCGAGCGCCACCGCCGCCGCGAGGGCGCAGGCGAGGTTGGTCGCCTGGATGCCGGGGATCGGGCTCGTGACGAGGACGGTCTCGCCGCGCACGACGACGCGCCACCGCTCTGTCACGACCTCGACGCGCACCTCGGCGTCGGCGCTCGTCGACCCTGCGCGCACCACGTCGCGGCCCGCGGCGCGCAGCGTGTCGGCGAGCGCGCGCAGGCGCTCGTCGTCGACGTTGCACACGACGGTGTCGGCGCCGTCGGTGATCTCCGCCTTCGCCGCGAGGATCCGCTCGATCGTGCCGAACCGCTCGAGGTGCACCGGGCCGATCGAGGTCAGGACCGCGACGTCGGGACGGCACCACGAGCACATCGACCGGATCTCGCCCGGGCCGTAGGTCCCCATCTCGGCGATGAAGACCTTGGTCCCGTCGACGAGGTGGTCGTTGATCGCGGTCGCGAGCCCCGCGCGGTTGTTGAAGCTCCGTGGTGTCGGCACGACCGTCGTGGTCCCGCCGAGCAGCTCGGCGAGGTGGTGCTTGGTCGACGTCTTGCCGAAGCTCCCGGTGATCGCGACGACCGCCGGCCTGATGGCGGTGAGTCGTCGGCGCGCACGTTCCACCCAAGGCGCGGCGAGCCGGTCCTCGATCGGGCGCAACAGCCACGCCGCGACGTCGACGACGGCCCCACTCGCGACGACGGCGAGCGCACCGACGCCGAAGTGCCCCGGCGCGATCGCCGCGACCGCGCCGAGCCCCGCGATCCCGACACTCGAGACGACGGCCAGCGTCTGGAGGCGTCTCGTCCACGCGAGCGGGCTCGTGCGGCCCCGCAGCCCCAAGCCGAGCGGGCCGACGATCGCGACGACGCCAGTGATCGCGGCAAGCCACGGGACCGCGAACGAGGCGGCGGCGGCGGCGAGCGCGATCGCGGCGAGCGCCCCGTTCGCGCGCGACGACCGCCACCATCTCGACTCGAAGCGCAGCACCGAGCCGGCGAGGTAGTGCTCTCGCTGGGCGACTCGGAGCCAGCGCACCCATCCGCAGGCGGCCCCGGCCACGAGGACGGCGGCGACCACGGCATCGCCGAGCGGGTTCAGCCCGCACCCCCGAGCAGGGCTGCGGCCTTCGCGAGCTGCGCGGGCGCCTCGGTGGGGACCAGGTGTCCCACCGCGGCGAGGACCTCGACGGTGGCCTTGGGGGCGTGGCGCTGTGCCGCCCACGCGACGTCGACCGGGACGGTCGTGTCACGCTCGCCCCAGACCAGCGACACCCCGCAGCGGATCGCCTCGAGCTCGGCCTCGTAGGTCTCCGACACCGAGGCCACGAGCACGCCGCGCACGACGCCGCTGGCCGCTCGGTAGTCCGCCGACCCGTAGCGACGGCGCACGCGCTCGAGCTGGCTCGCGGGGACCAGGTGCAGCCTCGCGGCCTCGCGCCAGCACCGGTAGCGGATCGAGGGTGCCGAGTGCGGCATCGCCGAGCGGATCAGCGGGACGCCGCTGAGCACGACCCCTTTGACGGGGCTGGCGTCCGCGGCCGCGAGGCACGCGGCGACCCGCCCGCCGAAGGAGTGCCCGACGAGGACCACCGGCCCGTGTGCGTCGGCGAGCTCGGCCACGAGCGGTGCGAGCGTCGTCGCGTAGCCGCGGGCGCCCATGGGCGCCACGGGCGGGGGCGTCGCCCCGAAACCGGGGAGGTCGATCGCGACCGCGCCCATCCCGAGCGTGGCCAGCTCGCGGGCGACCTCGTCGAAGTCCTCGCGGGTGCGCCGCCACCCGTGCAAGAGCACGGCCAGCCCCTCACCCCCCTCGGTCACGGTGCCGAACACGGCACCACCGAGGAAGGCGCGCAGCACCTACCGAGGCTACCAACGGGCCCTTGGGGGCCCCGAGGCCTAGGGCCGGTCACGACCGCTCTGTAGGTTGCAACGGTGGACGGCGAGTCGGGCGACGACGCCTTCGGGTTCACGCCCGAGCAGCTCGAGGCGGTGGACGCTCCGGACCGTCGCGTGATCGTCCGAGCGGGCGCGGGCGCGGGCAAGACGCGGGTGCTGACGCGGCGCGTGGTGCGCCGCATCACCGAGGAGGACGTCGATCCGGGCCAGGTGCTCGTCGCGACCTTCACCCGCAAGGCGGCGGGCGAGCTGCGCACCCGGCTGCACGCCGCCGGCGTCGAGGGGGTGCGCGCGGGGACCTTCCACCGCGCGGCGCTCGAGCTCGTGCGCGAGGCGCGCGACGCACAGCACCGCCCGGCGCCCGTCATCGCGGCGGATCGCCACCGGCTCTTCGCGATGGTCGCCCAAGAGCTCAACTTGGGACTGCCCGCCCCTGCGCTCGCCCGCCTCGAAGCAGAGCTCTCGTGGGCCAAGGCGCGGCGGCTCAACGCGGCGACCTACGAGGCCGGCGCGCGGGCGGCGCGTCGGCGCATGCCGGCCTCGGCCGAGCGCATGGCCGCGGTGCTGGACGCGTACGACCGGCTGTGCCGCCAGCGCGGGGTCTTGGACTTCGACGGGCTGCTCGAGGAGGCGACCGTGCTCCTCGAGCGCGACACGACGGCTCGAGACGCGTTCCGCTGGCGAACTCGGTACCTGTTCGTCGACGAGCTCCAGGACATGAACCCCGCGCAGTTCGACCTGCTCTGCGCGATGGCGGGCGACGACCCGGACCTCTTCGGGGTCGGGGACGCGAACCAGTCGATCTACGGGTGGAACGGCGCGGACCCCCACCTGCTCGACGTGGTCGCGTCCCGCTGGCCGCCGACCCGCGTCCTGTCGCTGCCGCGGAACCACCGCTCCACCGACGCGATCGTGCGCGTCGCGACCGCCGCGCTCGACCAGGGTCCGCTCGACCTGGTGGCCGCGACCGAGGGCGGCGCGCTGCCGACGGTGCTCGGCTTCCCCGACGACGAGGCAGAGGCCGCCGCCGTGGCCGCGTGGTGCCGGTCGGTCCGCGGGCCCACGAGGTCGTGGCGCCAGACGGCCATCCTCGCGAGGACGAACGCGGCGCTCGACGCACTCGAGTCGGCGTGCGGCGCTGCGGGCGTGCCGGCACTCCGACTCGGCGCGGAGCAGTCCCCGGCGTCGGACCTCGAAGCCGACGACGCGCGCCGCTGGGACACCCCCGAGGTCCCCGATGCCGTCGTGCTGTCGACCATCCACCGCGCGAAGGGGCTCGAGTGGGACCACGTGGCGGTCACGGGCCTCGCAGAGGGCTCCTTGCCGCTCGGCAGCGCGTCGACGACGGCGCAGATCGACGAGGAGCGCCGTCTCCTGTACGTCGCGATGACGCGGCCGGAGTCCGAGCTCGTGCTCACCTGGTCGTCCGAGCACGGGGCGGTCGCGCGCTCGCGGTTCCTCGCGCCCGTCGACGCGGAGCTTCGGGTGCTCGCCGCGGAGCGACGACCCCTCGAGGGCGAGGCG
>DATBQT010000142.1:0-2520 GCA_036560685.1 Acidimicrobiales bacterium | reverse complement strand
TCCTCGCGCTCTCGGCGATCGTGCCGATCGTGGCGCTGGCCGCCCCTGCGCCCGCCGGCGCGGCGAATCCCGCGTGGACGGTCGTCTCGTCGAGCCCCCCGACGCCGGCGTCGAGCAGCAGCGTCTCGTGCCCGACGCCTGCAACGTGCGTCGCGGTGGAGCGCACCGTCGGGGGCGCCTCGATCGTCCGCGCGACGGCGAATCGCGGCGCATCGTGGGTGACGGAGGCGACGATGCCGCCGGCGATCGACCTGAACTCGATCACGTGCGTGACGACCGAGGCGTGTGTCGCGATCACCTACGACGGCGCGTCAACGGTGATCACGTCCGACGGCTGGACGACGTGGACGCGACATGTCGTGCCCGACCAGCTCACACTCTTCGGAGCGTCCTGTGTGAGCGCACAGTTCTGCTCTGCGAGCGGCACTGACTCGACGCAGACGCCGTGGTTCCTCTCCTCCGTCGACGGCGGCGCGACGTGGTCGGTCCTCGCGGTCCCGCTCGACGTCGATGGCTTCTACCAGGGGTACGGCTTCACCGCCCCGATCACGTGCCTGAACCGGCTCACGTGCCTGCTCGCGGGCGAGTCCGAGAGGACTGGCGCCAACGGTCAGTCCCAGTGGTTCGAGACCATCTTCCGCACCGCCGACGGCGGCCACGCATGGCGCGACACGCCGCTCCCGAGCGTGCTCACGTCGCTGGTCGGGCTCACCTGCAGATCGCACTACTGCTTCGCCGCGGGCGGGACAGGCGACTTCCTCAGTACGGCAACGATGGTCTTCGGGTCGGTGACGGGTGGGGCCACCTGGACCACGAAGCTCGTCTCGAGTGCGATGAACACGCCAGAGGGGATCGCCTGTCCGACGGCCCGCGTCTGTGACGTGATTGGGAGCACCGCGACGTACGCGCTGGACGTCGTTCGCACGGTCACGGCGGGGAGGTCGTGGACACGCCGTGCCGTCACCGCGCTCGGTGCCGGCAGCGTCTACGGAGGCGGCATCACGTGTGCCTCGGTCCAGACCTGCGTGCTGTCAGGGGGCGTGGCGTCGGCCCCTGTGGTCGTGACGACCGACAGCGGCACGACGTGGGTGCCCTCCGACGTCCAGGTGTACGCCCCGTCGCTCCGAGACGTCGCGTGCCCTTCGGTGGGGACGTGCGAGGCGGTCGGCGGCTCGAGGAGCTTGGGCGGGGGCGCCGGGATCGCGGAGCGCACCACCGACGACGGGAAGACGTGGACGGTCCAGCAGCTCCCGACTGGCTTCGCCGCGTACCGGATCACCTGCCCAACGGTCACGACGTGCTTCGCCCTCGGATTCGACAGTTCGGTGTCCGGGTCGGTGATGGCTCGGACCACCGACGGCGGGGCGACGTGGGCCGTTTTGCCCGTCCCGGTTCACTTCTTCTTTGGCATCTCCTGTCCGACGGTGGCCGACTGCGTGGGGACCAGCTTCGGTTCGGTGTCCTACACGACGAACGGGGGCGCGACCTGGACGGACGGCGTGCTGCCCGCGCTGCCCGACGGCGATTTCTACGAGCTGTCCGACGTCACGTGTCCCACGGCGGCGCGTTGCTACGCGACCGGTGTCGTCAACACCGGGCCTGCAAGCATCGTGGCGACCTTCCTCACGTCGACCGACGGCGGCGCGACGTGGTCGGACGTCACCCTGCCCGGCCAGGGCGCGTTCGCCTCCACGGACTCGCCGGGCCCGATCTCGTGCTCGTCGTCGACCACCTGTGTCTCGGTAGGGGTCAGCTCGGACCCGTCCGCCCAGCTGTCAGGCAGCTCGGTCGCGGTCTTCGTGACAACCGACGGAGGAGGGACGTGGACGCAGGTCGACGCGATCGGGGGGTCGATCGACTCAGTGAGCAGCGTGCAGTGCACGGCCGGGAACTGGTGCGAGATGGTCGGCCAGGACAGCACCCACGGGCGCTCCTACGCGTTCACCTCCACTGACGGCGGCACGCACTGGACGGCCGCGGCGATGCCCGCGACGTGGCGCTCGTCGACGTCCGTCGCCTGTGCCGCCATGAGCTCGTGTCTCAGCGTCGGGGATCTCACCGACGGTGGGCTCGGCGTCGCCGTCCTCGCGTAACGGCGCTCGCACGCAACGGGTCGCGCTTCTGGGTGATGGCGCGGCGAGTGCTCCGCCGGTTCAGCCAGGGGGGCGAGAGAACAGTTGCTCCGACATGACTCTGCTCCAGGGTCGTGCCAGTGCTCGAAGCTCGGTGCACGCCTCGTCGCCCAACTCGGCGTAGGGACCGTGCGACAACTGATCGGTCCGTGCTTCGATTGCGGTTCGCTGCGCCGCCCCCCACTCGCTGAAGGCGAGCTCGGGGCTGTCCTGCAGCCAGCCTCTGGCACGCAATGACCCGACCGCGCGCTGCCACGCGTCGTCCGACCACCCGCGGGTCGACTGCAGGAGCTCGGCCGGGACGGTGCCTTCGGCTCCATGCGTGATGAGCGCGTCGATTCCCGAAAGCCCGTGGGTCATGAGCAGTGCCACATGTGCGTCACCGCGG
>DATBQT010000141.1:0-23686 GCA_036560685.1 Acidimicrobiales bacterium | reverse complement strand
ACCGACGTCGTCATCGTCGAGATCGGCGGGACCGTGGGCGACATCGAGATCGTGCCGTTCATCGAGGCGATCCGCCAGTTCCGCCGCGACGTGGGCCGAGACAACGTCTGCTACGTCCACCTCACGCTCGTTCCCTACCTGGCGGCGAACGGCGAGCAGAAGACCAAGCCGACGCAGCACTCGGTGACCGAGCTGCGGAGCCGAGGCATCCAGCCCGACGTGATCCTGTGCCGCAGCGACCAGCCCATCTCCGATGGGCTCAAGCGAAAGATCTCGCTGTTATGCGACGTGCCCATCGAGGCGGTGATCTCCGCGGTCGACTCCCGCAGCATCTACGAGATCCCGCTCGTGCTGCACGAAGAAGGCCTCGACCGCTACGTGTGCGCGACGCTGCGCCTGGACGTCGAGGCGCACCCGATTGACCTCACGGTCTGGGAGACGCTCGTGCGCCGCGTCGAGGCGGCCGACCAGACGGTCCGCATCGGCATCGTCGGCAAGTACGTGAACATGCCCGACGCGTACCTCTCTGTCGTCGAGGCGGTGCGCCACGCCGGCTTCGAGCAGGGTGCTCGTGTCGAGCTGCACTGGATCGACGCCGAGCTCGTGCCGGAGTTCGCGGGCGAGGAGCGGCTCGCCGCCCTCGACGGGATCATCGTGCCCGGTGGGTTCGGCGAGCGCGGCGTCGAGGGAATGGTCGCCGCCGCCAGCATCGCAAGGCGCGGCGAGATCCCGTACCTCGGGATCTGCCTCGGGCTGCAGGTCGCGGTCGTCGAGTTCGCCCGGAACGTCGCGGGGCTCGAGGGCGCGAACTCCACGGAGATCGACGTCGCCACGCCGCACCCCGTGATCGCCCTCATGGCGGAGCAGTCCGACGTCGTCGACCTCGGCGGGACGATGCGGCTCGGCGCCTACCCCGCGCTCCTCGACGCGGGAAGCCAGATCGCGAAGCTCTACGGCACCGAGGAGGTGTCCGAGCGGCACCGGCACCGCTACGAGTTCAACGCCCGGTACCGCACGCGCCTCGAGGACGCGGGACTTCGGTGCAGCGGCACCTCGCCCGACGGCAGGCTCGTGGAGTTCATCGAGCTCCCGTCGCACCCCTACCTCGTGGGCACCCAGGCCCACCCCGAGTTCAAGTCGCGCCCCGACCGGCCCCACCCGCTGTTCCTCGGCCTGGTCGAAGCCGCGCTCAACCGCGCCGAGGGCCGAGACCCGCACCTCTTGGACCTGAACACCCTCGGCTGACATGGGGTTCGCGCCCGAGGTCGCCACGGCCGAGGTGCTCTTGCGCTCACCTGTCTTCGACGTCGAGCGCCTCGAGCTCGTCGACGACGGCCAAGCGTTCACCCGTGAGGTCGTGCGCCACCGAGGGGCCGTCGCCATCCTCGCGGTCGACGGCGCTGACGTGGTCTTGGTCCGACAGTGGCGTGCGCCGCTCGCCCGACCGATCCTCGAGATCCCGGCGGGGACCTGCGACGTCGAGGGAGAGGACCTCGTCGCCACCGCTGAGCGCGAGCTCGAGGAGGAGGCGGGGCTGCATGCCTCGCACCTCGAGGTGCTCTGCGAGGTCTGGAACTCGCCGGGCTGGAGCGACCAGCGCACGGTGATCTACCTCGCGACGGGCCTGTCGCCCGTTCCGGCCCGGCCGAGCGGCCCAGAAGAAGAGGCGATCGACGTGGTGCGATTGAGCGTCGACGAGGCGGTGGCGTTCGTGACCTCTGGCGCAACGTGCGATGCGTGCACCGCCGTCGCGGTGCTCGCCTACGTCGGGAGGTCACGATCGTGAGGCCCGCGCTGCCGCCAGGCGCAGAGGAGTACATGGTGTGGCTCGCCGTCGAGCGGGCTCGTGCGTCAGCGACCCTCGACGCGTACCGCCGCGACCTCGCCGGCTGGGTCGGGTATCTCGACGCCAAGGGGGTCGATCTCGAGTCGGCGAGCACCGCCGACGTCGAGGCCTTCCTCGCGAGCATCCAGCAGGACGGGCGCGCACCGGCGACCGTCGCGCGGATCGCCTCAACCCTCCGCGGCCTGTACGGCTTCCTCTTGGAGGAGGGCATGATCGCGTCGGACCCCACTGCACTGCTCGCCGCGAGGCGAGCCGCGACGCGGCTTCCCGTGGTGCTCAGCGAGGCACAGGCGGCGGCGCTGCTCGCGTCACCCGCGACCGACGAGGCCGTGGACGTGCGCGACCGAGCCGTGCTCGAGCTGCTCTACGGCACCGGCATCCGGGTCTCCGAGCTGGTCGGGCTGGACTTGGGTGACGTCGACTTCACCGAGGAGCTCGTCCAGGTGACGGGCAAGGGCGACAAGCAGCGACTCGTCCCGCTCGGCCGCGGAGCGGCTCGTGCGCTGCAGTCGTGGCTCTTCGACGGAGCGAGGGCCGCGATGCTCACTGCCTCCAAGGGTCCGGACGCCCATGCGATCTTCTGCAACCAGCGGGGGCGACGGCTCACTCGCCAGGGCGTGGACCTGGTGGTCCGACGGCACGCGAGACGTGCGGGCCTGCCCGCCGCGACGAGTGCACACACGCTGCGGCACTCGTGTGCGACGCACATGCTCGCCCACGGGGCGGACGTCCGCGTGATCCAAGAACTCTTGGGGCACAGCTCGGTCGCCACCACCCAGCGCTACACGAAGGTGACGCCGTCGCACCTGGTCGAGGCGTACACCGCGGCGCATCCGAGGGCGAGCTGACCGGACAGGGGCGACGACCGAGCAGGCACCCGACCGGATGACGGCCAGCCGAGGTGCTAGGAACCACCCCGACGTGGGAGCGAACTTGACGGGCAGACTGCTCAGGCGTGGCGCGCTGCCGCTCGCCGCGGGACTCTGCGCGGCGGCGCTCGCCAGCTGCGGTGGTGGCGCGACCGCGGCACCGAACTTGTCCTCGATGAGCGTGAGGTCGATCCTCGCGCGCGTCGCCGCAGACATGGCGGGTCGACCCGGCGTCGAGCTCGTGGGGCACCCCTCCGGGCCGTCGGAGTCAAAGGTCATCGCAGAGGACGCCGCCAGGAACGTCGCGGTCTCCGACTCGTTCGCCCTCCACGGGGGTCGAACGGCCTGGGCCTCGTCAATCCAGGTCGCCGGCCACCTCTACGTGCGGTTCAACGCAGCGTTCGCGATGGCATGGGCCGCGAGTCCCAGCCCGCACGCACCGAGTGCCGCCGCGACGACCTGGGCTCGTGAGACCCGAGCAGCCGCGGCGGCCACCGGCGGGCACTGGTACAGGGGAAGCGAGGTCAATGCGTTCACCGCGACGACCGTCGTCGGCCACACCGCCGCGCCGCTCTCGTTCCTCACCACGGTGCTGCGCCAGTTCCGCACCGCACCGCCTGGCGCGGTCGGAAAGGGCCGTGTTGCGCCGCTCGGTGCGACGAGTGTGCTGCCTCTCCTCTACCCCCACCAGGGCGTCGTGCTCGAGGTCTCCACCGGACCCACCCCGCTCATCGTGGGCGTCACCCTCGATCTGCCCGGCTACGCCCCGACCCAGTTCCTCGTGAGCTGGCCGCGAGCGCTCACGATCTCCGGACCGACTGCGACGACGTCGGTGTGTGACGTCGTGCACCGGTCAAACTACGCGGGCTTTACCCGTTTGAACGGCAACCGCGCCGCACAGTTTCCGCAGTGCGATCGCTAGCCGCACACGTTTCCCGGTAGCAGGATGCGCGGCACGCGTCGCACGTCAGGGCCCGCAGGGAGGGCGCCCGTGGTGTCTAGGCTGGTCGGATGGCTTCGGACCTCAAGGAGTACGTGCAGGTTCTTCAGTCGGAGCGGTCGCGACTCCTCGCACAGCTCGATGAGCTCGGGTTCGGCCCGAACGGCAGCCTGACGTACGACACCAACTTCGCAGACTCGTCGCAGGTCACCGCGGAGCGCGGCGAGGCCGAGCGCCTCGCGTCCGACCTCCAAGAGACGCTTGGCGAGGTCGACAACGCCCTGAGCCGAATCGAGGCCGGCACCTACGGGCACTGCGAGCGCTGCGGCAAGCCCATCTCCGAGGCGCGTCTCGAGGCCATGCCAGCGGCGCGGCGTTGCCTCGACTGCGCGAAGCTGCCCTGAGCTCCTCTTCGCACGCGATCGACGTCGAAGCGCGGCGATAGCAAGTGCCCAACGCGTCGGCCCTGCGGGTCGCTGAGTTCGCGATCCTGTTCGGGTCGATCGTGCTGCACGAGGTCTCCCACGGGTGGTCCGCGCTCTGGCTGGGCGACGACACCGCCAAGCGGGCCGGTCGCCTCTCGCTCAACCCGATCGTGCACGTCGACCCGATCGGCACGATCGTGCTCCCGCTGATCCTCATCGTCACGCACGCGGGCATCCTGTTTGGCTGGGCGAAGCCCGTCCCCGTGAACGTGTCGAACCTGCGTCACCCGCGGAACGGCGCCGTGATCACGGGCCTCGCCGGACCGGCGATGAACCTCCTACTGGTCGCGATCGCATGGATCAGTCTCCGCGGCCTAGCGCCGCAGTCGGGGTGGCCACTGTTCTTGCTCTTCTACTTCGGCTTCATCAATCTCTGGCTCGCAATCTTCAACCTGCTGCCCATTCCGCCGCTCGATGGCAGCTCGGTGGTCGAGCGCTTCCTGCCAAAGAAGTGGTGGGGGCCATACCTGTCGATCCGCCCCTACACGCTGTTCCTTGTCATGGCGGTCGTCTTCGTCGGCGTGCGCAGTGGGGCAGAGGCTTCGGTCATTAACTCGCTCTACAACTGGTGGGCAAGCGTTACCGGTCTTGGAACCGTTTGATCACGGCCCGAGGAGCCCCATCGCCTCGGCCGCTCGCGCGTAGGTGACCGACGCCGTCTCTCTGGCGCGCTCCGCGCCGACCGCGAGCAGCGCGTGCACCGTCGCGGGATCGCTCGCCAACTCGTCGCGACGCGCACGGATCGGAGCGAGCGCCTTATTGATCGCCTCGGCCACGTCGTCTTTCAGCGTGCCGTAGGCGTCGTAGCGGGCAGCAACCGCGACGGGGTCCTCGTCGAGCAGCGATGCGAGGATCTCGATCAGGTTCGACACCCCGGGTTTCGCCTGGGGGTCGTAGCGAACCTCGCCGTCGGTGTCGGTCACCGCGCGTCGGACCTTCTTCGCGACCGCCTCTGGGGTGTCGAACATGAGGACCGTGCCCTGGGGCGAGTCATCGGTCTTGGACATCTTGTTGGTCGGCTCTTGGAGGTCCATCACGCGCGCGGCGAGCTTGGGGACCATGGCCTCGGGAACGACGAAGGTCTGCCCGAACCGGTTGTTGAAGCGCTCGGCGAGCTCGCGCGTGAGCTCGAGGTGCTGACGCTGGTCGTCGCCGACGGGCACCACCTCGGTGTCGTACAGCAAGATGTCCGCCGCCATCAGCACCGGGTAGGTGAACAGCCCCCCGCGAACCACCTCATTGCGAAGCGACTTGTCCTTGAACTGGGTCATGCGACGCAGCTCGCCGAAGGTGGCCGTGCACTCGAGGAGCCAGCAGAGCTGGGCGTGCTCGGCCACGTGGCTCTGCACGAACAGCGTGCAACGCTCCGGGTCGAGACCGGACGCCAGGAGACCCACTGCCATCTCCATGGAGTTGCGTCGCAGTCCCTCCGGGTCGATGTCGACCGTGAGTGCGTGGAGGTCCACCAGGCAGTACAGCGAGTCGTGATCCTGCTCGCGGACCCAGTTGCGGATCGCCCCGAGGAAGTTGCCGAGCTGGAGCTCGCCCGACGGCTTGATGCCCGAGAAGATGCGCGCCATCGCGAGAGCCTAACAATGGGGTCGAACGGGACGTCTCGGCGCGCAGCCGGTGGACGAAGACGCGATCCCTCGTCACGACGCGGTGCGCCGGGCGCGTCGGCGCCGAGGCCATTACGGCTGGACGCAAGGAGGCAAGGATGCCCGTGCCGAGCCATCGCACACTCCGACAGGGCGCATCACGCGCACGTCGCACCCGTGTCGCACTCGTCGTCGCAGGTGCGCTCGCGGTGCCCGTGCTCGCCGGCGCGACAGCTGGCGCATCACCGCCGGCATGGCACCTGACTCGGACGTTCTCTTCGCCAATCCAGACCATGACCTCCGTCGCGTGCCCCTCTGTCGCCCACTGCGTGGCGATGACCTCAAACGGCCTCGCCGTGCGGACGACGAACGGCTGGTCGACGTACTCGCACTTCGCGGTCCACGGCGCGCACCCGGCCGACCAGATGAACGCCGTCGCCTGCCCGTCTGCGACCCGGTGCGAGGGTGTCGGCACCTGGGGCACGGCGACGGTGGGCCACGGCGTCATCGCGCTCTCGACCAACGGCGGCGTGACCTGGGTCGCCCAGCACCCGACCACCCCGACGGGGCCCTGGCCGCTCTATGCCATCTCGTGTACGTCGACAACCACTTGTATGGCCGTCGGGGTGCGTGGCGGTCACACGAGCTATTGGACACGGACCACCAACGGGGGAACGACCTGGACGGACCATCTCGGCTCGATCGACCCCAGCGTTGGGGGCCTCGACGCCGTGTCCTGTCACGCAGGGGGGTTCTGTGCGGTGCTCGGCACGATCAACTCCTCAGCGAACACCCAGAACAGCGGGGTGACCTGGCACGTGGGCACGCCCTACGCGAGCGTGCGGTACTTCTGGGGGCTCTCGTGCACCGCCCAGCAGATCTGTGTGGCAGTGGGGTCGAACACCAAGGGCGGCGGCATCGTGCTGCGCTCGGCCGACGGCGGGCTGACCTGGGTGCCGATGCTCATCCCTGGCGGCACCCGGACGATCTATGCGGTCACGTGCCTGAGCTCGGTGACCTGCTTCGCAGCCGGGACGACCGGCACGACGGATACGAACGGCCACGGCGTCGTCCTGCGGACGACCAACGGCGCAACGTGGGGCTCGATGGCCGTCGCCGCGTCGGTCACCGTGCTCAAGGGCATCACGTGCGTCTCGACGACGAGGTGCACGGCGGTCGGCGGCAACGCGTCGAGCGACGCCGTGGCGCTCACGTACCACTGACGACCGCGTGAGCAGCGGCGCCTGCAGCCGGCGGTGTTGAGTAGGGTCGCGACATGACAGTTGACGTCGCGGCCCCGCCGTATGCCGGCCCGCTCGACGTCCTGTTCCAGCTCGTGAGCAGCCATGAGGTCGACATCCTCGACATCCCGCTCGCGCCGGTGGTCGATGCGTTCGTCGCACACCTGCGCGCGAGGCGCGACGAGTGCACCATGGACGAGCTGTCGGACTTCCTCCTGTATGCGGCCCTGTTGCTGGAGCTCAAGAGCCAGCGGCTCCTACCCGGGCCTGACGACGTCGACGCGGACGAAGAGACGATCGGCTGGGAGGAGCGCGACGTCCTGCTCGCGCGACTCTTGGAGCTGCGCGCCTACTCGGCTGTCGCCGACGCCCTCGCCCGGGCGTTCGAGGCGACCTCTCGCAGCGTGCCCCGGGTCACGGGGCTCGACGAGGGCATCGAGATCCACGCACCCGACCTTCTGGCCGGGGTGACGGCCGTCGACCTGCTCGCGGCCTACCTGCGCGGCATCGAGGATCACCCGGAGCCCTACGTCGACCTCTACCACGTGACCGTGGAGACCGTGACCGTCGCGGAGACCGTCGTCGAGCTCGCCGAGCTGCTGCCGGGGCGAGGGACGACCTCGTTCCGAGAGCTCATCGCCGGGATCACCGACCGTGTCGAGATCATCGTGCGCTTCTTGGCGGTCCTCGAGCTGTGCAAGCTCGGCCGCGTGTCACTTGGACAGGGGACGACCTTTGGCGACCTGCGGGTGACGTGGCTGCGCGACACGGGCGACCCCCTCGACGTGGGTCTGGTCGACGACTATGCAGGCTGACGAGCTGCGCCTCGCCGTCGAAGCGATGGTGACCGTCGCGATCGAGCCGGTGCCCGCGTCGGTCCTGGCTGATCTCCTCGACGAGGACGAGGCGACCGTGACGGCGACGCTCGCCGACGTGCACGACGAGCTCGCGGCGTCTCGGCGCGGGTTCCAGCTCTTGGAGACCGCATCGGGATGGCAGCTCGTCACGCACCCCGAAGCGCACGATGCCGTGCAGCGATTCGCGAACCGCGACGTGTCGCACCGGCTCTCAACGGCCGCGCTCGAGACGCTCGCGATCGTCGCCTATCGCCAGCCCGTCTCGCGCGCCCAGATCGGTTCGCTTCGAGGGGTCAACGCGGACGGCGTCGTCCGGCTACTCGAGCAGCGCGGCTACATCGAGGAGAAGGGGCGTGCCGAGGGACCCGGCCAGGCAGTGCTCTTCGGGACGACCGAGCTGTTCTTGGACCGACTCTCGCTTCGGTCGCTCGCAGAGCTTCCGTCGATCGAGGCGTTCCTCGCCGACCTCGACGAGGCCAAGTCGATGGCGGGCGAGATCGAGGAGCGCGCAGGCCAGTGATCGACAACGGGCCGCCGGCGGTCGAAGAGCCAGCCCAGGGCGAGCGGCTCCAGAAGGTGCTCGCGAGGGCGGGCTATGGCTCTCGCCGCAAGTGCGAGGAGCTCATAGAGCAGGGACGAGTCGCCGTCGACGGCGAGGTCGCCCGCCTCGGGCGTCGTGTCGATCCCGACGCCGCGAGGATCACGGTCGACGACGCGCCCGCGCCGACCGCACCTGGGCACGTGTACTACCTGCTCAACAAGCCCACCGGCGTGGTGACGACGGCCGACGACCCCCAGGGCCGCGCCACGGTGATCGACCTCGTGCCCAACGAACCACGGGTCTTCCCTGTCGGGCGCCTCGACCGCGCGACCGAGGGACTGTTGATCCTCACCAACGACGGCGACCTGTCGCACCTGCTCAGCCATCCCTCCCACGGGGTCATCAAGGAGTACCTCGCTCAGGTCCACGGCGATCCGACGCCCCAGGCCGTTCGGCGACTTCGCGAGGGCGTCCTCCTCGAGGACGGCATCACCGCGCCAGCGCGCGTCAGTCGGGTCGCGCCCGGCCTCCTTCGCATCGCGATCCACGAGGGTCGGAACCGCCAGGTTCGCCGCATGTGCACCGCCGTCGGCCACGAGGTGCTGCGGCTGGTGCGCACGCGGATCGGGCCGGTGGCCGACACCTCGCTCGCACCCGGCACCTATCGCGAGCTCACCACCGCCGAGGTCCGACGCCTCGGCGAGGCGGCCGTGGGGCGCGTTGCCGTCCCCGGATGACCCCGCACAGCGAGCCGCCGGTCCTGCGACTCGACGAGTCGGGAGACGCTCGAACGTCGAGTTGGGAGCGTTCCCAGTCACGCGCTGCGCGCGCGCGAGCGATCCGCCCGCGGGCGACACGTCATCGACAGATACGCTGCCGCGATGCCGCAGGTCGTCCGCGCCCTCCGCGGCGCCACCACGACTGAGGCTGACACCCCCGAGCAGATCACTTCGCGCACCAACGAGCTGCTCGCCGCGGTCCTCGAGCAGAACGGGGCTCACCTCGACGACCTGATCTCGGTGCTCTTCACCGCGACGAGCGACCTCACCTCGATGTTCCCGGCCACGGCAGCCCGCGAGCTCGGGTTCGGCGAGGTGCCGCTGCTCTGCGCGACCGAGATCGAGGTGCCGGGGTCCACGCCGCGTTGCATACGGGTCATGCTCCACCTCCACACGGCGAAGTCGCGCAGCGAGCTCCACCACGTCTATCTCCACGGCGCGAAGGGCCTGCGCGATGACCTCCCGGACTGACGTTCCGGGCACCGCGCACGTCATCGGGCTCGGGCTCATTGGGGGATCTGTCGCGCTTGGTCTGCGCGCCGCTGGCTGGGAGGTCACCGGCGAGGACGCAGACGACGCCGCGACGAACCTCGCGGCCGAGCTGGGCGCGATCGACGGGACCACCCTCCTCGACACCACGTCGCTCGTGGTGGTGGCGGTGCCCTCCGCCCAGGTCGTCGCCGTCGTGCGCGACGGGCTGGACCGTGTCGGCGAGGGCTGCGTCCTGACGGACGTCGCCGGCGTCAAGGCGGGGATCGTCGAGGCCCTCGACGACCCGCGCTTCGTCGGTGGCCACCCCATGGCGGGCTCTGAGCAGTCTGGGCTCCGTGGCGCGCGAGCAGAGCTGTTCGTCGGCGCCACCTGGGTGCTCACGCCGACCAGCGACACCACACCGGAGCGCTACGCGGTGCTCGTCGGTGCGATCCGGGACCTCGGGGCGACGTCGCTCGCGCTCACTGCCGCCGACCACGACCGCCTCGTTGCCATGATCAGCCACGTGCCCCACCTGGTCGCGGGGGCGATGATGAACGAGGCGTCGCTGCTCGCGGAGAGCGACGCAGCGCTGCTTCGGCTCGCTGCCGGGGGATTTCGAGACATGACACGGGTCGCGGCGGGTCACCCCGCCATCTGGCCCGACGTCTGCATCGACAACCGAGACGCGATCCTCGCAGGACTCGCCTCGCTTCGGGGCCGACTGGCGACGCTCGAGGCGGCGATCGCGGGCAAGGACCGGTCGACGATCCTCAGCGAGCTCACGTCGGCGAGCGCGGCACGCCGGAACCTGCCCGCCTCGACACCCGACCCGGCCGAGCTCGCCCAGCTTCGCGTCCCGGTCCCGGATCGTCCCGGCGTGCTCGCGGAGATCACGACCGCCGCGAGCGATGCCAACCTCAACATCTATGACCTTGAGATCGCCCACTCCGCTGAGGGGACCTCTGGCGTGCTCATCATGGTGCTCGACGCCGCCGCAGCTCCCCTGCTTGCGGCCGAGCTCGAGTCGCGCGGCCTGCGCACGTCAGTCGAGGCGCTGTGACCCAGCCTGGCAGCGTCCCCGACGTCGTCGAGATCTCGGGTGCCGAGCACCTCGAGGGGTCGGTCCGACCGCCCGGCGACAAGTCGATCTCGCACCGCGCGGTGCTGCTCGCCGCCGTCGCCGAGGGTCGCTCTACCATCGAGGGACTGAGCGACGGCGAGGACGTGATGAGGACGCTCGGCTGCGTCGAGACGCTCGGGGCCGCCGTGACCGTCGTCGACGCGGGTGCCGTCGTCATCGATGGGGGCCGCGACCGGCTCGCCGCCGCGGAGGCCGTGTTGGACTGCGGCAACTCCGGGACCACGTTGCGGCTGCTGTGCGGGGTGGTCGCCACGGTCGGCGGCGTGCACCACCTGGACGGCGACGCGTCGCTTCGGACGCGACCGATGGACCGCGTCGCGATCCCGCTTCGCGCGATGGGCTCGGCGGTCACCGGCACCGGTGACCACGATGCCGCCCCGCTTGACGTGCGGGGCGGGCAGCTGCGCGCGATCCGCTACGAGCTCCCCGTCGCGAGCGCGCAGGTCAAGTCGGCGGTCCTGCTGGCCGCGCTCCGCGGCGACGGGCCGACCACGGTGGTCGAGCCGGTCCCGACGCGCACCCACACCGAAGAGATGCTCGCCGTCGCCAAGGCGCGCGTCGAGGTCGCACATCGCCCCGACGGGCGCCACACGACGGTGTGGCCCTCGGCACTCGAGCCCTCCCAGTGGCACGTGGCGGCAGACCCTTCGCAGGCCGCGTTCTTCGTGGTGGGCGCGATCCTCGGCGCTGGTGGGGGTGTCGAGGTGCTCGACGTCCACGTGGGCGAGGAGCGGATCGGCTTCGTCGGTGTCCTCACGAGGATGGGCGCGCACCTGGTCACGCGCGTGCGTCGCTCGAACGACGGCGACCTGCTCGCGTCCTCGTCGTCGCTTCGGGCCACGGAGGTCGAGGCGTCGGAGATCCCCTCGCTCGACGAGGTCCCGGTGCTCGCCGTCGCGGCAGCCGCAGCTGAGGGCACGACGACGTTTCGTGGCGTCGACGAGCTGCGCGTGAAGGAGACCGACCGGCTCGAGGCGACCGTGGGACTCGTCAGGGCGCTCGGAGCGACCGCCGTGGTCGACGGCGACGACCTGCTCGTGACCGGCGTCGGTGCGGCAGACGCATTTCGCAGGCTCGAGTTCGACGCGCGGGGCGACCATCGCATGGCGATGGCTGCGGCCATCGCCGCAACCGTCGGGAACGGCGGCGTCGTCGCGGGGTTCGCGGGGGTCTCGACCAGCTATCCAGGCTTCCTGTCCGACCTAGCATCGCTTCGATGACGCGAGCCGTGGTCGTGGCGATCGACGGCCCTGCAGGCTCCGGAAAGTCCACCGTGGCGAGGGCGCTGGCGACCCGACTCGGCCTGGACGTGCTCGACACGGGCTCGATGTACCGCGCGGTGACCGCGCTCGCCCTTCGCGAGGGGCTCGATCCCCACGACGGGGACAAGGTCGCGATTCTCGCGCGCGAGGTGGACCTGGTAGTGGGGGAGCGGGTCACCTCCCTCGGCGTCGACCTCACCGACTCATTGCGCTCCGACGAGGTCAACCGTGCGGTCTCTGTGGTCGCGGCACACCCCGCCGTGCGCGCCGCACTCGTCGACCGCCAGCGCTCCTGGGTCGAGGCACATCGCGGCGGCGTCGTCGAAGGTCGCGACATCGGCTCAGTCGTGTTCCCGCACGCCGACGTCAAGGTCTTCCTCACGGCATCGGACGTCGAGCGGGCGCGGCGACGTGCCGACGACGAGCACCCAGAGAGCGTGGCTCGGCGCGACCGCCTCGACGTCGGCCGCGTCGCGTCGCCCCTGCGACCGGCAGACGACGCCCACCGGCTCGACACCACCGGTCGACCCGTCGAGGACGTCGTCGAGGAGATCCTGTCGTGGCTGTGACCCGCCATCCGGTGCCCGACGCGCGCCGGACCGCGGGCTACCGGGCGTTCCGGGTGCTCGTTCACACCGTCTGGGCGGCCTATCTGCGCCCCGAGGTCTCTGGCACCGAGCATGTGCCGGCGACCGGCGCGTTCATCATCGCCCCCGTGCACCGCTCGAACCTCGACTTCGCACTCGCCATCTACGTGACGGAGCGCAAGACCTTCTTCATGGCGAAGGACTCGCTGTGGAAGACGAATCTGTTCGGTCGCTTCATCTCCACGATGGGCGCGTTCCCCGTGCGCCGGGGGAGTGCCGACCGCGCCGCGCTCGGCGACGCAGAGGCGGTCCTGCGGGCGGGCGAGCCCCTCGTGCTGTTCCCCGAGGGCACACGGCAGGACGGCCCGCTGGTCGGGGAGCTGCTCGAGGGCGCCTCGTTCCTCGCGGCGCGCACGGGCGCGCCGATCATCCCGGTCGGGATCGCCGGCACCGACCGCGCGATGCCCAAGGGTGCCAAGTTCCCCCGCCCCGCAAAGGTGCGGCTCGTGATCGGACCGCCGATCGCCGCGCCTCGGAGCGACGGCACGACGAGGGTGCCGAGGAGCCAGGTCGCCGCCACGACGGCCGAGCTGCGTGTCGGACTGCAGGCCGTCTACGACCAGGCATGCGGGCGGCTCAGCGCTCCCGCAGCCACGTCCTGACGACCACATTCAGATAGCGGAACCCGAAGAGCCAGTTCGCGCCCTTCTTTGTCGTGCCGGCCTGGCGCGGGTACCACACGGTCGGGCGCTCGGTCACGCGCCACCCGCGCTTGAGGCACGTGATGAGCAGCTCGGCGGTCTGGTACTGCTCTTGCTCCAGGCGGTCGGTGACGTCGGCGAGCATCGAGACGCGCAGGGCGCGGTAGCCGTTCGACGTGTCGGTGAGGTGCGCGCCGGTCATCGCGTTCATCATCGAGGAGAAGAACACGACGCCGACCTTGCGGAAGCGGTCGGTCGTGTTGTCCGTGCCGAGCCGGCGCGACGCGACGACGAAGTCCGCCTCGTCATCGATCAGGGGCTGGAGCATCACGGGGATCTCGTCGGGGTCGTTCTGGCCGTCAGCGTCGATCGTCACCACCCACTTGGCACCGTGGTCGATGCAGAACTGGTAGCCAACCTTGAGTGCGACGCCGTGGCCCAGGTTGACGGGGAAGACGAGCGTCGTCGCTCCCGACTTCTCGGCGATTGCAGCGGTGCCATCCTCGCCGCCGTCGACGATCACGAACGTCGTGAGCGGCTTGCCGCACGCGGTGTCGGGGATCTTGGCGAGGACGTCGCCGATGGCGCCTTCCTCCTCGTAGGCACAGACCAGCACGACCGCCTCGGTGAGCTCGATCTTTCCCGCCCGCTCTTCGAGGTCGCTGAGCGCCTGTCCGATCACGTGGCGCCGCAGCGCGGCGATGCGGCGGGTCTCGAGGTCGGTGTGGGTCGGGGTCATCGGTTCCTCCGGTCTTCACGTCGAAGTGGGGCAGTGTGCGCAGGCGCGCCCGGCCCGACGGCCCATTCTCGCACGTCCCGTCTGGCTGGCACCGATGGCCTCAGACCCCCGTGAGCACCGTCGCGGCGTGGACGTCGCGATCGTCTGCCACGGGGTCCCCTGCCGACGCGGGCGTGTCGCAGAGCACCGACACTGCCATGGCGACCGCCCGCAGCATCTCTCGGAGCTCGGGCGGAGGCGGGAAGTACTCGTCCTCCTCGGTGACCTCGACGGTCTCGACGCCTTGGGTCGGTGCGAGCGCCTCGATGACCGCTGTCACGAGCGAGTCCGGAGCCGAAGCACCCGCGGTGACCCCGACGACGCCGGAGAGGTCGTCGGGCAGCTCGCCCGCGCTGTTCACGCGCAGCACCCGGCCGCACCCTGACGCCCGAGCCACCTCTGTCAGCGCCACCGTGTTGGACGAGTTGGCAGAGCCGATCACGACGACGGCGTCGGCGTGCGCCGCGATCTCTCGAAGCGCGCTCTGGCGGTTCGTGGTCGCGAAGCACAGGTCGGAGCGGTTGGGCATCCACAGGTCCGGGAAGCGCTCGACGGCGCTCGATCGCAGGTGCTGCCACTCGTCGAAGCTGAGCGTTGTCTGGGAGAGCAGCGCGACGGGAGCGTCGCCGACGTCCAGGGCGTCGAGGTCGTCCGTCGACTCGATCAGGTGGACCGACTCGGGGGCCACCGCCATCGTCCCGACGGCCTCTTCGTGCCCGGCATGGCCCACGTAGAGCACGGTGTAGCCCTTGCGTGCGCGGACCTTGAGCTCGTGGTGGACCTTGGTCACCAGCGGGCACACGGCGTCGACGACCACGCCACCGTTCGTCCGGGCCCTCGCGACGACCGACGGGGCGGATCCGTGCGCGCTCAACATGAGCGGCGAGCCCGGTGGGACCTCGGCCACGTCGTCGACGAAGACGACCCCGCGTTCGCAGAAGTGGTCCACGACGTGGCGGTTGTGGACGATCTCATGGAAGCAGTAGACCGGGGGCTCGAAGACCGTCACCATCCAGTCGAGGGCCTTGATCGCCTTCTCGACGCCCGCGCAGAACCCTCGCGGCGACGCGAGCAGCACCTTGTCGACCGTCACACACCGAGGCTACCGGGAGGTGCTCCGCGGCTCGTTCCTAGGCTTGCCCCGTGGAGCACCCCGTCGTCACGACCGTGGTCGAGGGGTCGCCAGCCCACGTCGCCGGCGTGAGGGAGGGAGAGCGCCTCGTCACGGTGAACGGCCGGGAGCCCACCGACGTCATCGAGTACCAGCAGCTGACCGACGAGGGCCGCGTCGCCCTGCTCGTCCGCGACGCGTCGGGCGAGGACCGCGAGGTCGTGGTCACCAAGGCCGACGGTGAGCCGCTCGGGCTGTTCGTCGCCTCGGCGGTCTTCGACCGCGTGCGCACCTGCGACAACCACTGCCCGTTCTGCTTCATCTACCAGCTGCCGAAGGGCATGCGTCGGAGCCTCTACGTGAAGGACGACGACTACCGGCTCAGCTTTCTCTACGGCAACTTCACGACGCTCACGAGGTTCACCGAGCTCGACGTCGAGCGGGTGCTGACCGAGCGGCTTGGCCCGCTCTACGTCTCGATCCACACGACGGACCCTGAGCTGCGCGCGAGCATGCTGCGCAATCCTCGTGGCGCGACCAGCCTTCGATGGCTCGAGGTCCTCCTGGACGGGGGTATCGAGGTCCACGGCCAGGTCGTGCTCTGCCCGGGCATCAACGACGGGTCCGCGCTCGAGCGGACCCTGTGCGACGTGCTCGACCGGTACTCGGCGCTCGCGACGCTCGGCGTCGTGCCGCTCGGCCTCAGCGACTACTCGACCGAGGCCGAGCTCCGAGAGCACACGCCCGCAGAGGCGGACGCCGCGATCGGGCTCATCGAGGAGTACCAGGGCCTCTTCACGCGGGCGCTCGGACGTCGCCTCGTGCACGCCGCCGACGAGCTGTACCTCGTCGCGGGGCGTGCGCTGCCGGGTCTCGGCGACTACGACACGCTCGACCAGGCAGAGAACGGCATCGGGCTGTGGGCCACGTTCGAAGCGGCGTTCCTGCGGCGCCGGCGCACGTTCTCGGTGCGCCCCGGCTTCTTCCAGTCGGTGGAGGGCGCGCCTGCCCTCGGGTACCGGGCCCCGCACGGCGCGCCAGTCGCCCCCGAACCGACGCCGGCGCCCGAGGGTCGCGTCGTCGTGCTCACCGGCGCGTACGCGGCACCCCTCCTCGACGGGCTCCTCGCGCGAGCCGGCGTCACCGGCTGCGAGGTCCTGGCCGTCGACAACCGGTTCTTCGGGGGCAACATCGGGGTGGCCGGCCTCTTGTGCGGCGTCGACGTCGCCCGCTCGGTCGCCGCCTGCGACCCGGGCGCGACCTACCTGCTGCCGGACACGTGCCTGACCAACGGGAGGTTCCTCGACGGCGTCGCCATCGAGGACCTGGACGGCGACATCCGGGCGATCGCCACCGACGGTGTCGCCCTTCGGCGCGAGATCGAAGAGCTCACCTCGCGCCGATAGCGTGCGGGGATGCCATCACGGACGCCCATGGTGGTCGTCGCAGGCCGTCCCAACGTCGGGAAGTCCGCACTCGTCAACCGCCTGGTCGGCAGGCGCGTGACCGTCGTCGAGGAGCGCCCGGGGGTCACGAGGGACCGAAAGGTCCTCTCGGCGGAGTGGACCGGCGTCGCCTTCGACCTCGTCGACACGGGGGGCTGGCTCCCCGGCGGCGACGAGCTGGACGCCAAGGTCTCCGACCAGGCGGGCAGGGCCCTCGAGGGTGCCGACCTCGTCCTGTTCGTCGTGGACGTGGCGGTCGGGGTCACCGACGAGGACCTCGCCGCGGCCCGCTTCGTCCAGCGAGCGGGTCGACCGGTGCTGCTCGTCGTGAACAAGGTCGACGACGACGTCCGCGAGGCCGCGATCTGGGAGTTCGTCTCGCTGGGGCTCGGTGAGCCCGTCGGTGTGAGCGCGCTGCACGGCCGACGCTCGGGCGACCTTCTCGACGCGATCGTGCAGCGGCTCGTGGCCGACACCGATGAGCCCCCGGCAGGTGCCGGCACGGACGAGGGCGGGCCGCTGCGCGTCGCACTCGTCGGGCGTCCCAACGTCGGCAAGTCGACGCTGTTCAACTCGCTCATCGGTGAGGACCGCAGCATCGTGCACGACCTCCCCGGCACGACGCGCGACGCCGTCGACACCGTCGTCGAGACGCCCGACGGCGCGATCTGCTTCATCGACACCGCCGGCATGCGCCGACGAGCGCGGACCGAGGCGGGTCTCGAGACCTACGCCGTGCTGCGCAGCCTCGAGGCGCTCGACAAGGCGGACCTCGCGCTGCTCGTGATCGACGCCACGGTCGGGGCCACGGCCCAGGACCAGCGGCTCGCCGAGCGGATCGCGGCCGCGGGCTGCCCTGCGGTCGTGGTGCTCAACAAATGGGACCTCATCGCCACCGACGATCGCAACGACGTGCTCGTGTCGGTCGCGGACCGGCTCGCGTTCCTCGGCGACGCGCCCGTTCTCAAGGTCGCCGCCCTCTCCGGCCGCGGCGTGCACCGCGTCCTCCCGGCGCTGAGCGCCGCAGCCGACGACTACCACCGACGGATCCCGACCGGGCCGCTCAACCGCGCGATGCGCGACATCCAGGCCCACCACGCCGCGCCGGGCGCCCGCATCCGCTACGCGGTGCAGGGCGCGACCGACCCGCCCACGTTCACGCTGTTCTGCTCGGGTCGGCTCTCCCAGCCCTACCTGCGCTACGTGGAGCGCGGCCTCCGAGAGCGCTTCGAGCTCGGCTCGACGCCGCTGCGGCTCCGCGTGAGGATCGACTGAGGTGCCGTGGTGCGACACGTGCGACCGCCTCGTCGCCGACGACGAGCTGGTCGACGGGGCGTGCCCCACGTGCGCGACCGACCTCGCCGCGCACGAGCGCCAGCCCATCTCGTGGCGCTTCCGGCTCCTCATCGTCGCGACCGTGATCTACCTCATCTGGCGGCTCGTCCAGGGCATCCAGTGGGTCTCGCACCACGCCTGAGGCGCGTGGGCCCGACGACGACCTAACGTCACGCGATGCCGATCTACGCGCTGGGGGAGCGCACCCCGACGATCCACCCGGATGCCTTCGTGCATCCCGACGCCGTCGTCATCGGCGACGTGACCGTCGGGGCTCGCTCGTCGCTCTGGCCGTGCGCGGTCCTGCGCGGTGACTACGGGGCGATCGTGGTCGGCGAGGAGACGAGCATCCAGGACGGTGCGGTGGTCCACGCCGTGCCGATGTACCCGACGGTCATCGGCTCGCGCTGCGTGATCGGCCACAACGCGCACCTCGAGGGATGCACCCTGGAGGACGAGACCCTCGCGGGCTCGGGGTCGGTGATCCTGCACCAGGCGGTGATCCGCACCGGGGCGACGGTCGGCGCGAATGCCGTGGTCCCGAACGGGCTCGAGGTGCCGGCGGGCTCCCTCGCCCTCGGCGTGCCCGCGAGAATCCACTACGAGCGGTCCAACGTGGCGCTCATCAAGGCGTCGGCGGCGCAGTACGTCGCGAACGCGCAGCGATTCGGCGAGGAGCTGCGGCTGCTCTCGTGATCTACAGGGGGCCGGGGTCCACGACGCGGCGGTGCAGCCCTCGCTGGTTCGAGGGCTCGAGCAGCGGCTCGGTGCTCGACATGCTCCAGTCGATCCGGGGGCACGTGAACAGCACGTGGAACGCCTCGATCATTGCGTCGTAGTTCACGCGCCACCCGATGAAGTCCTGCCAGGCCACGTCGTGGTCCGAGAGCAGGGGCACGCCGCTTCGAGCGAGGTGGTCGAGGACCGCCTCGAACTCGTCCCTCGTGATCGAGATCGGCAGGGAACGATCGGGGTGCCTCGGGTAGGGGACCTTGAAGTAGTCGGCGAGCGCGCGGAGCGTCAGCCAGCCGGATCGGATGCACAGCCCCGCGGTCGGTGAGGCCGGGCGGTCGACCGCGGAGTTGTAGAGCGCCGCGGCGTCGAGCACCGCGGCGGCGGACCCGATCCAGGTCTGCCCGCGGATCGAGGTGCGGTAGTAGTTGAGGATGGTGAGCGTCGTGTGGGTCTCGCCGACCTCGATGAACCACGACTCCCACTCGCGCCACAGCTCGTCGAGCCGCTCGTAGGACTCGACGCTCTGGGCGATCTCGAGGACTCCCCAAGGCGTCGCCGGGACGCCGGCTCGAACCGTGAGCCGCGACACGGAGACCTCGCGACGCTGGAACGCCGCGTACAGCGTCGGGATGAAGGCGATCAGCAAAGCCAGCAGCGTGAGGCCGATCCCGGCCTCCAGGTAGCTGAGGGCGAGCTGCCCCGAGCCCTGCGCCGCGGTCGTGCCGAGCGTGAACAGCGACGAGCCCGACAGCTCGAACGCCCTCGCCACGCTGTGTGCGCCAGCGCTGAGGAACAGCCCGGCGAACGCCACCAGGATCAGGCCGAGCCACGTGGCCTGGTAGCTGAGCAGGAGCACCGACGGGTAGAGCGACAGTCGCCGGTCGCGCTGTGCGTAGCTGATCGCCGGGCCGCTCAGGGCCGTGAATATCGAGCCGACCACCCTTGCGATGAGCCGGCTGAGTCGGACGCTGGCTACGCGCGGCAGGAGGAACGTCCTGACCGCCGCGTCGAGGACGAGCAGGGCGAGCCCGGCCCCGAGGATCCCGAGGGCGACGCGCAGCCAGGGCGCGGCCACGCTCAGCGCACCCGCTGGTCGACTTGCGCCAGGCGCTCGGCGTCAGGGCTCGGTCGCACCGTCGCCGAGGTCTCCGGCCTAGCTACCGAGGCCCCGCTTCTGCTCCTTCTTCTGCTGCTTGGCCTGCCGCTTCTCCTTGATCGACTTGGTCGGCGGCTTCTTCGCACTCGGCTTCTGCGGCGTCTTGCCTGCCATCTGGGCTCCTTTGCTCCTCGCGGACCACGCTCGTTGCCCGCCGGCCTCGGCGACGGTCCTCGCGCGCTGCAGGCCAAACGTACTCGTCTCCAAGGCGCCTTCGCGCCCGTCTGGCGCTTGCGGACGAGCCCGCCTGCCACTAGAGAGTGCGCACGCGGTCCAGAGGAAAGGATGGTTGTCGTGACAAAGCTCGAGCGACGGACGTTTGACGAGCCCGACGAAGTGCGCCCGTTCGTTGCAAAAGGAGGCGTCGAGATCGTGGCCATCGGAGGGAGCGAGGTGGGCCGGGCGACCTTCGAGCCCGGGTGGCGCTGGTCGAAGCACGTGGGCCCGATCATCGGGATGGAGAGCTGTCAGATGGAGCACGTCGGCTTCGTCGTGTCCGGTCGCCAGCGCCTCCGGTTGGACGACGGCACCGAGATCGAGGTCAGCGCCGGGGACCTCGTGTCGATCCCGCCCGGCCACGACGGATGGACGGTCGGCGACGAGGCGTGCGTCATCGTCTACTTCGCCGGCATGGGCGACTACGCGAAGAAGGGCTGAGCGACGTCGACGGAGCAAATGGTCCGATCCCACGACGGCGACAGGTCGCGCTGGACGGCGCGGTCGGGCGCCGACCAAGATGCCGAGGCACCGCCCGGTACACTGGTGTGCCCCGATCTTGTGGCCTCCCAAGGGCGTTGGCACACCGCCGATGACATGGACTCCTTCGTGCCAGCCCTCGACCGAACCACCACGGACGTGACCACGCCGCGGCGTCGAGCGCTCGCGCGCGTGACGCGTCCGCCGTCCGATGGCCAACTAGGGGTGGCTCCATGAGCCCGCCCGGCGTCGCGACGACCGCCGCGCACGGCGCGGCGCCGCTCCCGACCGCCGCGCTCAGCACCGACACGCGCCGACGGACGGCCTCGAGCCTGCCGCTCGTGCTGGGCGGGTTGGGCCTGGTCTGCTGGCTCGTCGCGGTCGTGCGCGCAGATTTCGCCACGATGGGCGAGCTCGGCCTGGTCACGGTGCTCGGGCCGATCTACTTCGTGGGGCTCGCCCTCGTCGTCGTCGGGTTCGTCCTTGAGCTGCTGCGGACCCCGCTCAGGCCACCGCGGCTCATCACGCTCGTCATCGTGCTGATCGTGTTCATGTTCGGCACGGCGTGCGCCGTCGAGCCCATCGCGGGGCTCACCGTCTCATGGGTCCACGCGGGCTACGTGCTCTACATCCTCAATCACGGACACGTCCTCAACAACTACAACGCCGAGTTCTCCTGGCCCGGAGGGTTCTCACTCGGGGCGCTGCTGGTCGCCTTCACCGGCCAGTCCAACGCGCTCGGTTTCCTGCGATGGTTCCCGCTCGTCATCGAGCTGCTCTACCTCGCACCCCTGCTCGCGATCGCCAAGTACTCGGGCGTCAGCCGAAGGGTGGGCTGGCTCGGGGTGGCGCTCTTCTACTCGGCGAACTGGATCTACCAGGACTACTACTCGCCCCAGGCGCTCAACTACCTGCTCTTCTTGGTCGTGATCGCGGCCGTGCTCGCGGTCTGGAGACCAGACGAGCGCACCATCGCGCCGATCGGCCGGGCGATGCGCGAGCGCTTCGAGAAGACGAAGACGACGCTGTCGCTGCGACGGTTCGGAGGCTATGACGCGACCAGCGCCGTCGACAGCTCGGTGACCCTTGCGATGCTCTGCATCCTGTCGGTGCTGTGCCTCGCGAGCGCGATCAGCCACCAGCTCACCCCGTACGCGATCGGGCTCGCGCTCGGCGCCTGCCTCGTCACGCGCCGCCTCGGTCGACCCGAGCTGCTCGTCCTCGTCGCGATGCTGTCCGTCGGCTGGCTGAGCCTCGGGGCTTCCAACTTCTGGATCGGGCACCTATCGTCGATCTTTGGGTCGTTCGGGCAGTTCTCCGCGATCTTCGGCCAGAACGTGACCAGCAGGGTCACGGGCAGCGCCAGTCACCGACTCATCGTGGACCTCCGCATCCTGCTCACCGCGGCGCTCTTCGGGATCGCGGCGATCGGCGCGCTGCGCCGGCGCACGACGACGCGCGCCCTCGAGCTGCTGGCGGGCGTGCCCTTCCTCATCCTCGGCGCGCAGAACTACGGCGGCGAGGGGCTGTTGCGCGTCGCGCTGTTCAGCCTCCCGTTCACCTCGCTGCTCGCCGCGAGCGCGCTCATGCCCAGCCGGTCCGGCCCGATCCCGGCCTTCGCCCCGCAGCTCCGCTACGGGCGCCACGGGCTCTCGCTGCTACGAGCGGGGGCGGCCGCGATGGTGTTCACGATCGCCGTGGCGACGGTCGTCGTGCGCGGCGGCAACGACGCCTACGAGGCGTACTCCCAAGGCGAGCTCGCCGCGGTCACCTACGCCTACGCCCACGTGGTCGACCACCAGCTCATCGGCATCGTCGCGCCCTACCTCCCGATCGGACAGGAGCGGATCGACTCGTCGCACGTCATCTCCGTCGCCGCCGGCGGGTCGACACCGACGCCCAACATGATCCTCGGCGGCTTCCTCAGCACCCGACCCCACTGGATCATCCTCAGCAAGTCCCAGGAGTCCTGGGGTGAGATCGTCGGGGGCTACTCCAAGGGCTGGCAGACGACGATCGAGCGGTCGCTCATTCGACACGGCTACGTCGTCGCCGCTCGCTGGCCAACTGCCGTCGTGCTGCGCTCGGGGAGGATCCACTAGTCCGTCACGGATGCGTCGCCGTGATGGGTCGCGACGCCCGCGCCGCGAGCGCCTACGAGCGAGCCGCGTGGTGCATTTCGGCGACGGTCACCGTCGGCGCACCCTCACCCTTATCCCCTGAAACGACGAGCGCAGCGTCGAGGTCATCGAAGTCGGGGCCGCGGAGGGCAAAGAGCCACCACGGCTCGGTGCTCGCGAGTCGGACGCCCCACTGGTCGGCACCGATCGGGACCTCGAGTCGGTCGAGCCCTGCGCCCAGCCCCGCGCCCGTCGCCTTCGCCCACGCCTCCTTTCGGGTCCAGAGCCGAAGCACCGCACGCTGGAGCGGCCGACCGCTGAGCCCCTCGATCGCCGTTGCCTCCTGCGGCGTGACGATTCGACGGGCGAGACGCCTCGCCTCGTCGGGGGCCGCAAGCGACTCGACGTCAACGCCAATGCGGCGTCGAGCGCCTACCGCGACGACGCCGACGGGACCTCAGTGCGACGCACTGAACGCGACCTCGGACCCCTGAGCCCCCCGCACGATGGGCTTTCCAGCTGGCGTCGCGTCGAAGGCCACGTCTCGCGGATCCACGCGCAACGACCGAGCAAGGACGCGGCGTCGCAGACCCAGCCGGGCGCTCGCGCGGTGCTTGAGCAGGGGCGTCGCGAGCAGGGCGATCCGGTCACGCTCGTCAGCACTCAGAGATCGGTTGAACTCTTCGAGCGTTGCGTCGTCCACATCCAGGTTCAGCCATGTGACCTCGACTGACTCGACCGAACGTTGCACCCGTGCCTCCCGTTCGACGCTATCCCGACCAGCTCAGGGGAGGTCCGCGGAGCTCCTCGTGACGCCATGGACGTGTCCATCGTGTCGAGCGCACCGGGCTGCGCTCATAGCCTCGCGTCGGTGATCGGCCAACCCGAGATCGTCGAAGGGCGCCTCTCCCACACACGTCTCGACGAGGCGGTGCAGGTCGCCGTCCGGGCATTCGACGACGACCCGTTCAGCCGGTACCTGTTCCCGA
>DATBQT010000140.1:0-11952 GCA_036560685.1 Acidimicrobiales bacterium | reverse complement strand
CGAGGGCCTCGGCGGGTCCGTGCCCGCCGAGCTCGAAGGGGCCGTGGACGCGATCGCGCGATCGGGCTCGACGCCGCTGGTCGTCGCCGACGGCACGGACGTCATCGGCGTCGTCGAGCTGAAGGACATCGTGAAGCAAGGCATCGCCGAGCGGTTCGCCGAGATGCGGATGATGGGGATCCGCACGATCATGATCACCGGCGACAACCCCCTGACCGCAGCGGCGATCGCACAGGAGGCGGGCGTCGACGACTTCCTCGCCGAAGCGACGCCCGAGACCAAGATGCGGCTCATCCGCCAGGAGCAGGAGGGCGGGAAGCTCGTCGCGATGACGGGCGACGGCACGAACGACGCGCCCGCGCTCGCCCAGGCGGACGTCGGGGTTGCGATGAACTCGGGGACCAACGCTGCCAAGGAGGCAGGGAACATGGTGGACCTCGACTCCAACCCCACCAAGCTCATCGACGTCGTCGAGATCGGCAAGCAGCTCCTGATCACCCGCGGGTCGCTGACCACGTTCTCGATCGCGAACGACGTCGCGAAGTACTTCGCGATCATCCCGATCCTGTTCGTCGGGACCTACAAGTCTCTCAGCGCGCTCAACATCATGCACCTGCACAGCGAGCAGTCCGCGGTGCTCTCGGCGGTCATCTTCAACGCGCTCGTGATCGTCGCGCTGATCCCGCTCGCGCTCCGGGGCGTGCGCTTCCGGCCGTCGTCGTCCGCCCAGATCCTGCGGCGCAACGTCTTCATCTACGGCGTCGGCGGGATCATCCTGCCGTTCCTCGGCATCAAGCTCATCGACCTGGTCATCACCGCACTGGGGGCGTACTGATGCGAACACACCTCTACCGCTCGATCGTGCTCAGCGTGGTCCTGCTCGTCGTCTGCGGTGTGGGCTACCCGCTCGCCGGCTGGGCGCTCTCGCAGGCCGCGTTCCACGGCCAGGCGAACGGCTCGATCATGAAGGACGGCTCCACAATGATCGGCCAGCCCTGGAACGACGGCAAGTCGATCAACCCGATGTGGTTCAACGGCCGTCCGGACCCGGACAACCCCCTCGAGCTCAACGGCGTGGGCGGGTCGTCGGGCGCCGCCAACCTCGGGCCGAGGTCGAGCAAGCTGGTCAGCGCCGTCCAGGCGCTCATTGCGGAGTGGCACGCCGTCGGCGTCAGCCCCACTGCCGATCTCGTCACCACCTCGGGATCTGGCCTCGACCCCGACATCTCCCCGCTCGACGCCCAGGTGCAGATCCCGATGGTGGCCAGGGCACGGGGGCTGACCGAGGCGGCACTGCGCCGGCTGGTGGCAGAGCACACGACCGGCGCTCAGCTGGGCTTCCTCGGCGCCCCGTACGTGAACGTGCTCCAGCTCAACGAGGCACTCGCCGCGCTCGTGGCCCCGCACCACTGAGATGGCTCGCGACGCCACCCCGGGTGTCGACGACCTGGACTGGACTGGTGACGACGAAGACCCGGTGGCGACCATCGAGACGCTCACTTCGCACGCGCTGCGACCTGGTCGCGACGGTCGTCGCGCTGGAGCGGTCCGCAGCCCCCGTGGTCTACCTCGACGTGCTCGTCGACGACGGCACGGGCACGCTGAGCTGTCGGTTCTTCGGACGCCCGTCGATCCTCGGCGTCGCGGTCGGTACCCGGCTCCACGTCCAGGGACGCCTCACTCGACCTATCGGTCGGGAGTGCCTGCTCAACCCCGACTACGAGCTCGTCGACACGACGCTCGCCTCAGGGGCGAGCTCGTAGCCGATGCCCGAGTGCGTGATGAGCATCGTCCCGTGCACTCCGAGCTTTCGGCGCAGGCGATGCGCGTAGACCCGGAGGTAGTTCGCCTCGGTCGAGTACGTCGCGCCCCAGACCTCGCGCAGGATCATCTGGTGGGTGCACACCTTGCCGGCGTGGCGAGCGAGGAACGCCAGCAGGTCGAACTCCTTGGCCGTGAGGCGCATCGGCTCGCCGTCGAGGATCGCCATCCGGTGCACGAGGTCGCAGACGAGCGGCCCGACGGTGACCTCCGTCGGCCCCGCGGGCTCGGCGACCCGCGATCGCCGAAGGAGCACGCGGAGCCGCGCCTCGAGCTCGGCCATGCCGAACGGCTTCGTCACGTAGTCATCGGCCCCCCGGTCGAGCGCGTCGACCTTTCGATCCTCGCTCCCGAGCGCCGAGAGGATCACGATCGGCACCTCGGAGAACCCCCTGATGCGCCGGCACACCTCGACGCCGTCGATGTCGGGGAGGGACAGGTCGAGCACGACCACGTCGGGTTGGCGCAGCGACGCCTGGACCACGCCGTCGGTGCCGGTGCGCGCCGTCAGAACCTCGTAGCCGCGGGCCGCGAGCCCGATCGACAGCGCGCGAAGCAGCGCACGGTCGTCGTCGACGACGAGGACCGTCTCGCTCACGCCCGCACCGCGCTGAGGTCGGCGGCGGGCACCTGGAACGAGAACGTCGCGCCGCCGCCCGCCGTGTCGGCCACGCGGAGCTGCCGGCCGTGCGCGCCGACGAACGCGGTCGAGATCGCGAGGCCGAGCCCGGCGCGCCCGCTGCCGGCGTTGCGGTCGAGCATGTGGAAGATGCGCTCCTTGTCCTCGTCGGGGACGCCGGTCCCCTCGTCGGACACACGGATCTCGACGTCGCCCTTCGACGTGCGCGCGGCGAGTGTGATCGTCGAGCCCTCGGGCGAGTGCTGCGCGGCGTTCGACAGCAGGTTGGCCACCACCTGGGCGATGAGGACCAAGTCGAGGTCGACGAGCGGCAGGTCCTCGGGGACGTCGACACGGACCACGTGGTGGGCGAGCGCGGAGCCCGCGGCGAGCAACGCTGCCTCGACCAGCTCGTCGAGGGGGTGCGGTCCCCGTCGCAGCGTCAGGGTCCCAGACTCGAGTCGCGCCATGTCCAGCAGGTTCGCGACGAGGCGCGCGAGGTGGTCGCTCTGGTCCTCGATCGTCTCGAGGAGCTCACGGTGATCGGCGTCGCTCAGCACGACGTCGTCGCTTCGCAGCGTCGACACGGCAGCCTTGATCGAGGCGAGCGGTGTGCGCAGGTCGTGCGAGACGGCGCCGACGAGGGCGCTTCGCCACCGGTCGACCTCCTCGAGGAGCTCCGCTCGGAGCGCCTGTGCGCGGAGCTGTCGCTGCTCGATCGCGAGGGCGGCCTGGTTGGCGAATGTCCCGAGCAGTTGTCGCTCGAACGCGACGAGCTCGGCGCCGGCGACGACGAG
Source organism: Acidimicrobiales bacterium (assembly GCA_036560685.1). Taxonomy (GTDB): domain Bacteria; phylum Actinomycetota; class Acidimicrobiia; order Acidimicrobiales; family RAAP-2; genus Palsa-459. The sequence continues at coordinate 8,715 of DATBQT010000140.1, read as the reverse complement.
CTGGCCCACCGGTCGCTGCTGGGCGGTGAGCGCGACGCGGCTCACGTCCTCGTGCCCAGCCACGAGCGCGAGCGACTGGGTCGAGCCCGACTCGCCCAGTGCCGCGGCACGGTCATCCGGCCCGAAGGGCTCGCCGGCCGCCGCGGCGATCGTGAGCTGGCCGTCGACGGGCAAGAGGAGCGCCACCCACCGCGTGCGGAACGTCTCGTGGACGGTCGCGACGACCAGGTCGAGCAGCTCGGCGAGCGGCCGCTCCCCGATCAGGGTCTCGGAGACCTCGAAGAGGCGGCGGATCCCCTCCTCGCGAAAGGCCGCGGCGCGGCTGGCCTCCTGCTGGTAGTCGACGAGCCGCGCGACCACCAGGACGACGACCACGTAGACGCCGAGCGCGACCCAGTCCTGCGGCGAGCCGACCGTCAGCGTGCCGAAGGGCGGGATGAAGAACCAGTCGTAGACGAGGAAGCCGACCGCAGCGGCCGTTGCACCGGCGGTGAAGCCGCCGATCGAGACGGCGAAGAGAACCGGGACGACCAAGACGAGCGCGGCCGTGGCAACCGAGAGGTGCGGTCGGAAGGCGAGCATGATCGCCGTGCACGCGACCAGCGCCGCGAGCGCCGCAGCAACACCCCACACGGTCCTGCGCACCGTGGTCGCTCCCTCCTCGGGCCGCACCTCGCCGACGCGCACGACCACTGGCATCCTATGGCTGTGCGGTGTCGTCGATGAGCGACGAGCGAGGGGCGGGGACTCGCTCCTCGGACGTCGAGGACGTGGTCGTCCCCGCGGGGAAGTTCCGCATCTACCTCGGCTCGGTCGCGGGCGTGGGCAAGACGTGCTCGATGCTCGACGAGGGGTGGCGGCGCAAGCAGCGCGGCACCGACGTCGTCATCGGCTTCGTCGAGGCGCACGGTCGGCCCAAGACGATCGAGCTCATCAAGGACCTCGAGCTCGTTCCTCGGCGCGTGGTCACGCACCGCGACACGAAGTTCGAGGAGATGGACGTGGACGCCGTCCTCGCGCGGCGGCCCGACGTCGCGCTCGTCGACGAGCTCGCGCACACGAACGTCCCGGAGGCATCGCGCAACGAGAAGCGTTGGCAGGACGTCCTCGAGCTCCTGGACGCCGGGATCGCCGTCATCTCCACGCTCAACGTCCAGCACATCGAGTCGATCGCCGACGCCGTCGAGGCGATCACCGGCGCCAAGGTGCGAGAGCGCGTCCCTGACTGGGTGGTCCGGCGCGCGGACCAGATCGAGCTCATCGACTCGTCGCCCGAGCAGCTGCGTCGGCGCATGCTGCATGGCAACATCTACCCGGAGGCGAAGATCGGCGCGGCGCTCCAGGGGTTCTTCCAGACCCAGAACCTCACCGCGCTGCGCGAGCTCGCGCTGCGCTTCGTCGCTGACGAGACCGAAGAGGACCTCTTGGCCTACCTCGCCGAGCGCGCCGGCGGGCCGGTCTGGGAGACGACCGAGCGGGTGATGGCGATGGTGTCCGGCGAGCCCACGGACGACTTCGTGATCCATCGTGCGGCGAGGATTGCGGCTCGGCTCAAGACGTCGCTCGAGGTCGTGCTCGTCGCCGAGGGCGAGCGGACCCCGCGGGTGGCAGAGCGGCTCGAGGCGCTCACGCGCGTCGCCAGCGACGTAGGGGCGGCGACGACCGCGATCAACGCCGAGGATGTCGTGAGCACGGTTGTCGACCTCGCGAACAAGCGCCAGATCACCCAGCTCGTGCTCGCCGCTCCGCCACCGAGCAGGTTCCGCGGGCTGCGCAAGGGGTCCGACCTCGCGCGGCTGCTGCCGCTCGCGGCGGCCGGTGGCATCGACGTGCACCTCATCGCGCCAAGGCACCCCTCGACGAACCAGCGCTGACGCGCGCGGTCAGGCGTCCAACCGCTTCTCCAGGATGACGAGCGTGTCGTCGACCTCGATCGGACCGGACCGGATTTCGATGGTGCCGGTGACCCTGCGTGGCGCCAGGCCCGAGTCTCGGTAGCCGAGGCGCTCGTAGAGCGCACGCGCGCCCTCGTTGTCGACGCTCACCGTGACTTGCACGGCTCGACGGCGACGCATCGCGCACTCTGCCTCTGCCGCCGCGATCAGCTCGGTCCCGATGCCGCGGCCACGGAACGCCTCTCGGACCTCCACGTCTTGGAGTTCGGGCGGGTCGGTGAGCGCGAGGTGCAGGTGTCCCACGGGCTCGGTGCCCTCCCACGCGACGAGGTAGACACCGTCGCCCTGGTGGAGTCGGGCGAGGCCGAGGACCGACACGACCGCGTCGACGTCACCGGGTGCGAGCGCCCTGATCACGCGGACCACCTTGGCACGGCGCGAACCACCCGACCACGCGTACGATCCCGCGCATGGCAGACGACCAGGACTGGGCGAGGCCCGTGGTGCACTTCGAGATCGAGGCGAACGACCCCGACGTGCTCGTCCCGTTCTACGAGGCGATGTTCCACTGGTCCGTCGGTGACGGGTTCATCCGCACGTTCCCCGCGGGACTCGGCGGACCCGAGCCGGGGCCGGCCGGGCACTTCCGCAAGTCCGAGCGAAGCGGCGTGACGCTGTACGTCCAGGTGCGCGACCTCGTCGCGTCCCTCGCGCAGGCAGAGTCGCTGGGCGGGACCGTGACGCTGCCGCCGTTCGACGTCCCGGGCGGTCCGACGATCGCCGGCATCACAGACCCCGAGGGCAATCCGGTCACCCTGGTTCAGCAATAGCTCAACCCCGGTCGGCGTAGACCGCTCGGCGGTAGGTCGACGCCTCGATCGCGCCGACGAACGCCGCGACGGGCCCGTCGTCGTCCGCGGTCGGGCGCGGCGGGGGCTCCCACCCCGAAAAGACGCTGACCACGAGCACGTCGCGACCCTCGCCGAACGCCGTGGTGCGGCGCCGCAGCCCTTCGCGGTGGACGTAGCTCCACGCCTGCAGCGCCGAGTCGAGCTCGCAGAACGCCTCGCGCCCGACGCCGTCTCGAAGGGAAAACTGCTCGAGCTCGATGCTCCCCATCGCCCCTCCTCGTCGGTGTCACGGGTGATCCTAGGTAGGCGCGCCCGTCGGTGCCGTCGAGCAGGCCCGTCCGACGCGCTTGCTCTGCTAGGAACAGCCCGTGCTCCACGGACCGAGGCTCGACCTTCGCGCACGCAAGGAGGAAGACGTCGCGGTCCTGCACGCAGACCTCTACGACGACGTCGAGACGCGCTCGCGCACGGACGGCAGCGCGTGGCGACCCCGACCCGTCGCGTCCTCGCCGTACAACCCGGTCGAACCGACAGAGAAGGTCTCGGACTTCACCGTCGTGGAGCGCGCGACCGGCGAGGTGGTGGGCGCGACGCTGCTGTGGTGGATCGACACGCACAATCGCTCCGCCCACATCGGGGTGGGGCTCCGACCGGCGTGGCGGGGGAAGGGCTACGGCACCGAGATCGTCACGATCCTCTGTCGCTACGCGTTCACCGTGCTCGGGCTCCACCGCCTCCAGATCGAGACGCTCGCTGACAACGACGCGATGATCGCGACGGCCAAGGCCGCCGGCTTCCAGCTCGAGGGGACCACCCGGCAGTCGTCGTGGGTGCTGGGCGGCTTCCGCGACGACGTGGTGTTCGGGCTCCTGGCCGAGGACTGGATCGACCCCGCCGCACCCCGATGACCTGCAGCGCGAGCTGCGGTCCCGTACGGCGTCGAAGGCGGATTTGTGCAGAACCTCGTGGGCTCGGGGGTCGGTGGGCACGGCATGGGGTCGCCACCGACCCCATGCGCCGCAGGCGCCGCCAGCGGATGCACAATGGTGCGATGGCGGGATCGATCGCGGTGGACTCCTCGCACTTCATGCACGGCAAGTACCAGGACCTGCGGGACAAGTCGCGCTACCACACCGACGCCCAGTGCCCGATCGGCAAGAAGATCCCCGGACAGTTCGTGCACCCGGGCAGCTCACCGAACGCGCGCCTCTGCAAGACCTGCGCCGCGGGCGGCGTCACACCCGCCGCCCCCGACCTCCACAAACTCTGACCTGCGGGCACGGAGACCGGCGACCGCTCGGCGCGTCAGCTCGCGAGCGGCGACGCTCGCAGGAGCTGGACCTGGCCGACCCCGACCTCCGCATCGAGCACCAGCTGGGCGGTCCGGTGTGACGCGGTCCCCCTCGACAGCGCCGACTGGGTGAAGGCCTGCACGGTGCCGTTCTCGTAGACCACGGTGCCGACGCCGCTGTGCGCGGTGACGTCGACGATGACACCAGGCGGGACCTCGACGAGCAGCCTTCCCACCGCGACGGACGCCGTCACGTGGGTGACGCCCCGGAACGGCACCTGACGCAGGTCGAGGGTCATCGAGCCGACGGCAGTTCGGTAGGTGGGCTGGAGCTGGGCGACCGACGTCGGCTGCCACACCCGCTCGCCGATGCCACCGGACAGCGGGACGCCCGTCATCGCGACCACCGCGAAGAACGAGCCCACAGCAACGATGAACACGGTGATGGCGGCGAGCGCGAGGACGCCTAGCACGCGGACGAAGGAGATCTTCCCGATCGGGTGGCGGAGCGCAAGGACGAGCATCAGCCCGAGGAAGAGCAGCCACCCAAGGCCGATCCCCCCGCCCCAGCGCGGCCCCACCCAGAACGGGGTGAGGACGACGAGGCCGACCACGACGGCCCCCGCCACGAGGAGCGCCGTCAGCCACGTTGACCGTGTCGTCTCTCGTGGCTCTGCGTCCTGCGCGTCGGCAGGCTTCGCCGACGGGACCAGCACCCACATCGCCAGGTAGATCGCGGCGCCGAGCCCCCACAGGCAGGTGAGCACCACGAAGCCGACCCGCACGAGGTTGACGTCGAGGTCGAAGCGCTCGGCGATGCCGCCTGAGACACCCGCGATGACCCGCTTGGAGGCGCTGCGTCGGAGTATCGGCGGCTCCTCGGGAGGCGGCGTCGTGTGGTCGGGTGGCACGGTGTCGGTCAAGGTCATGCAGCCACTGTGCCGCTCACCTGCGCCGATGACAATCGGGACCAACCCCAATCGCGTGCCGCATCTCTCGGGGTCCTCTCAGGGTTTCCCCCTATCGCCGCAAGCACGTGGGTGGTGGCAGGATTCGTGCATCACCCCGTCATCCTCCCCGTCGATCACGCCAGAGCAGGCGGCCACCGTGGCGCCGCCGCCGCGCCGGGCGACCAGGCCGGAGCGGCCGTTCCGCAGGAGCGAGGACGATCGCGTGCTGGGCGGCGTGTGCGGCGGGCTCGCGCGGCGCCTCGGCATCCCGGCACGGCCGCTGCGCGTGGTCGCGGTGCTGCTCGTGCTTGCCGCAGGACTCGGGCTCGTGCTGTACACGGTGCTGTGGCTGGCGATACCGCGCAAGGGCGAGGAGCGGTCCATCGCCGCGAGGATCGGGGCGGACCGCCGCGAGCTGCAGATCGTGCTCTCGGTCTCCACCGTGGTGCTCGCGCTGCTCGTCGCGCTCGAGGCGATCGGCCTCCCGAACATGGGCACGATCGCCTGGCCGCTCGGGATCTGCGCGGTCGGGGTCCTCGCCGTGTGGCGCGGGGCCTCGCCCGACGAGCGCGAGCGCCTCGAGGAGTTCGTGAGCAGCGCCGCGCCGAGCGGGCTCGGCACGAACCGGGGATGGCGGTCGATCGCGGTCCGAGCGGCTGTCGGCATCGCGATGGTGCTGATAGGCATCGTCCAGCTCTCCAAGGTGGGTGACCATCAGGACCCGGGGAGGAGCGCGCTCGTCGGCGCATTCCTGCTGAGCGTCGGATTCTTCGTGCTGTTCGCGCCGTGGTGGCTCCACACGCTGCGCGCGCTCACGACGGAGCGACGCGAGCGGGTAAGAGCCGAGGAGCGCGCGAACCTCGCGGCGCACGTCCATGACTCGGTGCTCCAGACGCTGTCGCTCATCCAGCGCTCGGCTCGCGATCCCAACGAGGTTGTCCGCCTCGCGCGCCTCCAGGAGCGTGAACTGCGCTACTGGCTGTTCAACCCTGCGTCGTTCGGGCAGCGTCACGGTCAGCCGTCCTCCGTCGCCGAGGCGTGCGCCGATCTCGAGCGCGACGTCGAGGACGACTACGGCGTCGGCGTCGAGCTCGTGGTCGTCGGCGACTGCCCGCTCGACGAGAGGGTCTCGGCGCTGCTCGCTGCGGGACGCGAGGCGTCGGTGAACTCGGCCAAGTGGTCCGGTGCGTCCAGCATCTCGGTCTACGCCGAGGTGGAGGCGGCCTGCGTCACGATGTTCGTGCGCGACGTCGGTGCGGGCTTCGACACCCGGGCCGTTCCCGCGGATCGACACGGGATCTCGGGGTCGATCGTCGAGCGCATGCAGCGCGCCGGCGGGCAAGCCGTCGTGCGAAGCGCACCGGGCACGGGCACCGAGGTGGAGCTCACCGTGCCGCGCGAACGCCCCACCCCGTGAACGAGAACGGCGCACTCCGTGTCTTCCTCGTCGACGACCACGCGCTCATCCGCTCCGGCATCCGCGCCGAGCTCGGCGCCCACGTCGACGTGGTCGGCGAGGCCGACGAGGTGGGCTCGGCGATCGAGCTGATCCTCGAGCGCACGCCGGACGTCGTGCTCCTAGACGTGCACATGCCGGGCGGCGGCGGGCTCGCGGTCATCGAGGCGGTGTCCAAGCGCGCCCCCGACGTGCGCTTCTTGGCGCTCTCGGTCTCCGACGCCGCAGAGGACGTCATCGCCGTCATCCGCGCCGGTGCGCGCGGCTACGTCACCAAGAGCATCTCGGGACCAGAGCTCATCGAGGCCGTGCACCGCATCGCGGAGGGCGACGCGGTGTTCTCGCAGCACCTCGCCGGGTTCGTCCTCGACGCCTTCGCGAGCCAGGATCCCCCGCCCGGGGCCACGCTGCCCGCGCTCGATCCCGAGCTCGACCAGCTCACTCCTCGCGAGCGAGAGGTGCTGCGGTTCATCGCGCGCGGCTACGCCTACAAGGACGTCGCCCGCGAGCTGTCGATCTCCGTCAAGACCGTCGAGAGCCACGTCTCGGCAGTGCTGCGCAAGCTGCAGCTCTCCAACCGCTATCAGCTCACCCACTGGGCGACTGAGCGGCGACTGCTCTGAGCCACCCCGCGAGGTGCGCCCGTCCGTATAGTGCAGGGCGCGCCGAGTGGGTACGACCGAGCGGTGCACCAACAGGACATGGCCACGCCCGCGATCGTCGTCACCGAGCTCGAGAAGTCCTTCGGGGAGCTCGTCGCCGTCGACCACGTGAGCTTCGAGGTCGAGCGCGGGGAGGTCTTCGCGCTGCTCGGCCCGAATGGCGCCGGCAAGACGACGAGCATCGAGGTCCTCGAGGGATTCATCCGACGCGACGGCGGGGACGTGACCGTGCTCGGCGTCGATCCGAGCGCCGCCCGCACGCAGCGATGGCTGCGCAACCGCATCGGCGTCGTGCTCCAAGAGCTCGCCGTCGAGCCGTTCTTCACGGTCCGCCAGGTCCTCGAGCGCAACGCCGGCTTCTATCCGTCGCCTAGGCCGGTGGACGAGGTCATCGAACTCGTCGGCCTCGGCGAGAAGGCGGACGATCGCATCAAGACGCTCTCGGGCGGCCAGCAGCGCCGCTTGGACGTCGGGCTCGGGATCATCGGCGGCCCTGAGCTCCTCTTCTTGGACGAGCCCACGACCGGCCTCGACCCCGCGGCGAGGCGGACGACGTGGGAGCTCATCAGGACGCTCTCGGCAGAGGGCACGACGGTCTTGCTCTCGAGCCACTACATGGACGAGGTCGAGGCGCTCGCGCACCGCGTGGCGGTGCTGACCAAGGGCAGGGTCGTGGCGACCGGCCCGCCCTCGTCGCTCGGCGGACGCGACCGTGGCGCCGTCGCGATCCGGTTCTCGCTGCCGGCGGACTGCTCGGTCACCGACCTCCCGATCGCACCGACCGCCTCGGGTGCGGACGGCAGCGTCGAGATCACGACCGACGACGAGATCGTGGCGCTCGCGCGGCTCACCGGCTGGGCGCTCGAGCACAAGGTTGCGCTCATCGGGCTGAGCGTCACGCGAGAGACCCTCGAGGACGTCTACCTCGCGCTCACGCACCAGGCCAAGGGTGAGATCGAAGAGGTGTCGAGGTGACCGACGTCGACGTCGCTCCTACCAACCCGAGCAGCCCCGCGCGGGACCTGCGCCTGATCGCCCACCAGGTGCGATACGAGCAGATCGCGTTCTGGCGCAACCGGTTCGGCGCGCTGTTCACCGTCGGGTTCTCGACGGTCTTCCTGATCCTCCTCGGCGCGAGCGCCGGCAAGTCCCGCGTCTCGTACCTCAACAACATCAGGCTCATCGCCTACTACGTGCCGGGATTCATCGCCTACGGGGTGATGGCCGCGTGCTTCACCACGCTCGCGATCTCGCTCGTCGTGCGGCGCGAGACCGGCCTCATGAAGCGGCTGCGGCTGAGCCCGCTGCCGACCTGGGTGCTGCTGGGCTCGATCTTCGTGAGCACGCTGATCGTGGCGCTCGTCCAGGTCGTGCTGCTGCTGACGATCGGCCACGTGCTGTATCACGTGCAGCTGCCGCAGGCGTGGCTCGCGCTGCTCGTGACGCTGGCCGTCGGGGTGCTCAGCTTCGCCTCGATGGGCGCCGCGATGAGCACGCTGGTCCCGAATGAGGAGACGGCCGGGCCCGCCACGAGCATCGTCTTTTTCGTCCTGCTCTTCCTGTCCGGCCTGTGGTTCCCACTCGATCCGAAGTCAGGACTGTCGAAGCTC
>DATBQT010000139.1:0-4984 GCA_036560685.1 Acidimicrobiales bacterium | reverse complement strand
TCGGACCGCGCCGGCTACACGGGCGACCAGGCCAACGACACCGGCGGCAGCTGAGCGCACGGGCCACCCGCCGAGGGCGATCAACGGGCGGGGTCAACCCGCGCGAAGCTCGTTGGCGATCGATGTGGGGTCCGGCATGGCCGCGATCTCGGCGGCCAGCCTCCCCGCGGCGTCGGCGAACGGCCGCTCAGCGAGCACGCGGCGCACCGCGTCGCGGACCGTGCGGGGCGTGACCTCGGGCTCGCGCAGCTGGATCGCCACGCCCGCGCGCTCGAGCAGCGCGGCGTTGACGAAGTTGTCGGCCCCCTGGGGGAGCGCGACCTGCGGGAGCCCGTGGGCGAGCGCCCCGAACGTCGTGCCGCCCCCGCAGTGGTGGACGACGGCGCTGCAGCGCACCAGCACCTCGGCCTGCGGCACGAACCGCTCCACCGTCGCGTTGCCCGGGACGTCGCCGAGCGTCGAGGGGTCGCCGTCGCGGCCGACGGTCACGAGCACGTCGACCGGCTCGTCGGCCAGCGCGTCGAGGACCGTGCGGAAGAGGCCCGGGTTCGTGAAGAACGTGCCGAGCGTCACGTAGACGAGGGGGCGCTCGGTCGCTGTCCTCGCCTCGCGCGGCAGCGGGGTGGGCCGGAGGCGCAGCGACGTCCCCGACGGCACGGCTCGCGACTCGAACGACGCGGGGCAGATCTCGATCGTCGTCCCGGCGTAGACGCCGGCGAACCCGGGCGCGTCGAGCCCGAAGGACCGCCACAGCGGCGAGATCGCGTCGTTCGCGAGCTCGAGGACGCCGGGGTCGAGCAGCGGGCCGACGAGGTGCTGGACGGGTCGCGCGCCGACCAGGGCGGCGGCGAGCGGGGCGGCGAGCGCGTAGGTGTCGAAGACGACGACGTGCGGCTCGGTGTCCCGCGCGATCGCGAGGAGGTCGTCGATCATGTCGTCGCCGCCGACCTCTGCGAAGGCACGGGGCACGAAGTAGTGGTCGATGCGCCCCGGCGCGAGCCCGTCGCCCGGCACGCCCCGGGTCCGCGCCGAGAGCCGCTCGAACCACGTGGGCTCGTCGTGGCCGCAGGGCCGGAACGCCGCCCCGGTCGCGGCGACGTGCGGCTCGATCCCCGCGTCGCCCGCGACGGTCACCTCGTCGCCGTTCGCCACCATGGCCTCGACGAGCGGCACCATCGGGAGGAGGTGCCCGAGGGCCGGGACGGTCGTGACGAGGACGCGCACCTAGCGCTGCTCCACGAGGTCGAGGTACTCGTCTCGCCACAGGTCGACGTGCTCCTCGGGCAGCAAGACGGCGTGGGTCGGGGCGAGCGACTCGGCGAAGGCGCGCTCGTGGCTGACGGCGACGACCGTGCCGGGCCAGCCCGTGAGCATGCGCGCCACGGCGACGACGCTCGCGGGGTCGAGGTTGTTGGTGGGCTCGTCGAGCACGAGCAGGTTGACCTTGCCCGCCGCCAGCAGCGCGAGCGCGAGCTTGGCGCGTTCGCCGCCCGAGAGCTGGTCCGGCGTGTGCTGCACGGTCTCGCCGGTGAGCCCGAACGCGCCCAGGAGCTTGCGGCGCTCCATCTCGGTCTTGATCGGGCTGTCGTCGAAGTGCTCGAGGGCGCTCAGGTCCTCGTCGAGCTGCTCGTGCTCCTGGGCGAAGTAGCCGAGCTCTACCTTCGCGCCGAACCGCAGCGACCCCGCGGTCGGCTCCTGGACGCCCGCGAGGCAGCGCAGCAGCGACGACTTGCCCGCGCCGTTGCGCCCGACGACCAGGATCCGGTCGCCGCGCCCGACGAGCATCGAGGTCGAGCGCAGCACGACGTGGCGGCCGTAGGCGACCTTGAGGCCGGCGAGCTCGAGGACGTCGTCGCCGCTGCGCGGCGGCGCGGGCAGTCGGAACGCCGTCGAGCGCTCCTTGGGCGCGACACGCGTGCGGTTCTGGGCGATCCGCTCGGCCTTGCGGTCGAAGACCTTGGCCTGGCGGGCGCGCTTCTCGGTCGAGTGCCGGCGCTCGTCGGCGAGCGTCTTCAGCCGGCGGATCTCGGCCCCCTCACGCTTCGACATCAGCTCGGCGCGGTCGCGCGCCTCGGCTGACTGGCGCAGGAACGCCGAGTAGTTCCCCTTGTACTCGGCGACCTGGCCGTCGGCGACGTGCAGCACCTTGTCGATCGCCTGGTCCAAGAGGGCAAGGTCGTGGCTGATGAGCAGCAGCGTGCCCGGGAGCTTCGCGAGCTCGTCGAACAGCCAGCGCTTCGCCGCGCGGTCGAGGTGGTTGGTCGGCTCGTCGAGGACCATCGTGTCGGCGCCCTCGTAGAGGACGCGCATGAGGTCCACGCGGCGGCGCTGGCCGCCTGACAGCGACTCGAGGTCCTCGAGGAGCAGCTCCTCGCGAAGCCCGAGCCCCTCGGCGAGGCGCGCGACCTCGGCCTCGGCGCCGTAGCCGCCGAGCGCGGTGAACCGGCTCTCGAGGTCGCTGAACCGCTCGATGTTCGCCGAGCTCGGGTCCGTGGCCATCGCGGCGCGCGCCGCGTGCACGTCGGCGTCGAGGCGGTCGAGTCCGCGCGCGGACAGCACGTGGGACAGCCCGATGGGCTCGACGCCGAGCCCGCGCTCGATCGGGACCTGGGGCAGGTGCGTGAACGTCCCGGTGCGCGAGACCTCGCCGCGGTGCCGCACGTGGGCAGCCGGGCGGCCGAGCAGCACGGAGAGCAGCGACGTCTTGCCGGCGCCGTTGCGCCCGACGATGCCGACCTTCTCGCCCCCGGACACGGTGAACGAGGCGTCCTCGATGAGGACGTTGCCCGCAACCTCCACGGTGAGCAGGGTGACCCGAAGCATCAGGCGTCGAGGCTATGGGCAGCGCGCTCGAGGTCCTCGCGGAACCTCGGGTGCGCGATCCCCGCGAGCGCGGCGGCCCGCTCGCGCACCGTCAGCCCGGCGAGCTCGGCGGCGCCGAACTCGGTCACCACGGTGCCCGTGTGGTGCCGCGGCGTCGAGACCACCGACCCAGCGGGCAGCTCGGCGACGATCCGGGTGCGGGTCTCGCCCTGCAGATCGACCGTCGAGTGCAGGCAGATCAGCGAGCGGTCGTCGAGGTCGAACTCCGCGCCCGCGACGAAGTCCTCGTGCCCGCCGACGCCCGAGATCTGCCGGCCGTCCACGGCGTCGGCCACGACCTGGCCGTAGAGGTCGACCATGATCGCGCCGTTGATCGAGATGAACCGGCTGTTGTGCTGGATCACGGTCGGGTCGTTCACCACCGAGACCGGCCCGAACGCGACGGCGCCGTTCTCGTCGAGCCACGCGTAGAGCGCGGTCGAGCCGAGCGCGAAGGTCGTCACCGAGACCCCGTCGAACTGGCCCTTGTGCGCGTTGGTCACCTTGCCCGCCTGGTGCAGCGCCATGAGGCCGTCAGTGAACATCTCGGAGTGCACGCCGTAGCCCCCGCCGTCGCGCGCGGCGAGGCGCGTGGCCACCATCGACGGGATCGCCCCGATCCCGGTCTGCAGGGTCGCGCGGTCCGGGATGAGCCCGAGGGCGTGCTCGGCGATCTGCTCGTCGACGGGCGTCTCGGTCGCGGCCGGCAGCTCGACGAGCGGCTCGTCGCTCTCCACGAGGACGTCGATCACCTCGACGGGCAGCGTGTTGTCCCAGCCCGAGAGCGCGGTCGTGCGTGGGAGCTGCGGGTTCACCTCGACGATCAGCAGCCGCTCGGGGTCCCTGCCCGCGGCGAGCAGCTCGCGGCGCGTCGCGCCGAAGTGCAGCGACAGGTTGCAGCGCCCCTGCGCGTCGGGCGGGGCGGCCTGGGCGGCCATGATCCGCGGCGCGAACCGCTCGAGCACCGGCGCGAACTGCCGGAACCCCGCGGGCACGAGCTCGATGTCCGCGCCCTGGGCCTTGTAGAGCCGCTCGGCCGGGCCGTAGAAGCCGCAGCGGTAGTGCACGCCGGGCTTGGCCACGACGTCGAACAGCCCGAGCAACAGCGCCCCGCCCATGACCAGGTTCTCGAAGTCGTCGCGCGCCGACAGCGCACGCAGGAGGGCGTGGGGGTTCGCCGGCCCGAGCCCGAAGCCCAGGGTGTCGATCGGGCGGACGAGCGCGGCCGCGTCGGCCGCAGAGAGGGTCCGGGGCACCCAGCGAGTCTGCCGCAGCGCACGGCGCCCAGCGTGCGGGCACCTGCGGTTCACGCCGGGTCGCACGCGGTGGTCGTGCGGCGCGACGCAGATCCGTCAGTCGAGAGCGTCGTCCTCGCCGACGGCGGCGACGGCCGCGACGGACTGGCCCTCGTCGAGGTTCATCACGCGCACGCCCGTCGCGTCGCGCCCCTGGGACGCGATCTCGCGGACCGCGGTGCGGATCAGGACCCCGCCCGTGGACGCGAGGATGATGTCGTCGTCGAGGCTGACCATGAAGGCCGCGACCACGGTCCCGCGCACGGCCGTGAGGCGGATCCCGCGCACGCCCATGCCGCCGCGGCCCTGGCGGCTGAAGCGCTCGAGCTTCGTCCGCTTGCCGTAGCCCGCGTCGGTGACGACGAGGAGGTCGGCGTCGTCGCGCGCGACGTCGAGCGACACGACCCTGTCGCCATCGCGGAGCTTGACGCCCCGCACGCCGGCGGCCGCACGGCCCATCTCTCGGACGTCCGCCTCGTTGAACCGGATCGTCATGCCCTTGAGCGTCACCATGAACACGTCGTCGGCGCCCGTGGTCGCCACCACGCGGACCAGCTCGTCGCCATCGCGGAGGTTGAGCGCGATGAACCCCTCGCGGCGCGACTTGTCGTACTCGCTGAAGGCGGTCTTCTTGACCTGGCCGCCGGCGGTCGCGAACACCAAGAACTGGTCAGAGGGGAAGTCCTTGGTCGGCACGATGGCCTGGATGCGCTCGTTGGGGGCGAGGTTCAGCAGGTTGACGACGGCGGTCCCCCGCGCGGTGCGCTCCTTCATCGGGATCTCGTGGCCGCGGAGCCGGTAGACCTTGCCGCGGTTGCTGAAGAGCA
>DATBQT010000138.1:0-1835 GCA_036560685.1 Acidimicrobiales bacterium | reverse complement strand
TGACGATGCGGTTGTAGGTCGCGATGCGCGCGGGCGAGTCCTCGGGCCACGGCTGTCCGTCGGCGCGCTCCCCGCTCGCCGCGCACGGCTGGGTCATGAGCACGACCCGCGCCCCGTGCGAGCTCGCGATGCGCACGGCCTGGGTGAGCCCGGCGGCGACGTCGGCTTGGAACGCGGGCTGGGTGATGTTGGCGATCCTTCCGTTGCGCAGTACGTTGTGGACCTCCCAGCGGCCCGCGAGGATCGCGACCACCTCAGGGCGGAAGCCCACCACCGCGCGCGCCCAGATCTGCTGCATCGTCTCGTGCGTCCCCGGGTAGGTCCGGCACGGCCAGTTCGTGGGGATGGCAACGCCGTGCTCCACCTGGGCGTCCGAGGTCGTGACGCCGCAGCCGAGGATCGTCGAGTCGGCGTTCTCGTTGACGTCGTTCACGTGGGACCACGGCGCGATCGCGATCCCGAGCGTCAGCATCGTCGAGTCGCCGAGCATGAGCGCGCGCACGGGATCGTGGAACGGCGGCTGCGGGGGCAGTGACCCCGACGCCGGCAGTGCCGCCGCGAGCGACGTCGACAGCACGATCGCCACGGTGACCCCGACCGCGCCGACGGTGGCGGCGACAGCCGACGCGCCGCGAAGCACCAAGCCGTGCCGGATCGGGCGCTCGACGAGGTAGAAGGACGCGGTGGCGACGGCGACCGTCACGGCCACGCGCAGCGCGAGCAACCTGATGCCGAACAGCCCGGTCCGCTCGTGGTCGAGCCAAATGAACAGCGGGTAGTGCCACAGGTACAGGCCGTAGGAGATCCGCCCCACGAACCGGATCGGCGCCCACCCGAGGACCGTGGCCATCACACCGGAGGGCACCGCGACCACGCTCGTGATGACGCCCGCCGTTGCGATGCCAGCGAGCAGGAAGCCGCCCTTGTACAACCACCCCGTGCTCCCCGACACCGTGAGCGTCATCGCCACGAGCACCGCTGCGCCGAGGAGTCCGACGAGCTGCACCGCGACGCGGCGCTCGCCGAGCGCGCGAAGGGTCGACGGATCGCGGCGACCGGCGAGGACCGCGAGCCCTGCGGCAAGCGACGCGCCGCACAGCATGGTCATCGCGTGCGTGTCGGTGCCGTAGTACAGCCGCGTCGGGTCACCGCCACCGCGGTGCAGCCACGCCATCCACAGCGTCGAGGCGACCGCTCCGCTCGCCGACACGACGAGCAGCGACACGGGCGAGCGTCGCAGCTTGACGAGCGCGAGCACCACGAGTGGCCACACGAGATAGAACTGCTCCTCGATCGCGAGCGACCAGGTGTGGGTGAGCGGCGATGGGGCGAGCGCGGCCTGGAAGTAGCTCGAGCCCTGCAGGATGAAGTGCCAGTTGGCGACGTAGAGCAGCGTCGCGAGCGAGTCGAGCCGCAGCCCTGGGTACGTGCCCTGCGGCACCGCGAGCCATGAGAACAGCCCGACGAAGCACAGGACCAAGAACAGGGCCGGCAGGAGCCGTCGGGCGCGCCTCGCCCAGAACGACGCCAGGTGAATGGTGCCGGTGTGCCGCACCTCTCCGAGGAGCAGCGACGTGATGAGGAACCCTGACAGCGCGAAGAACGCGTCGACGCCGAGGAACCCACCCGACACGTGATGGACGCCCGCGTGGTACGCCATCACGGCGGCGACTGCGAACGCGCGGATGCCGTCGAGTCCGGGGACGTAGCTGAGCCGCTCGCCGGTCGGCGACGCGTCGGGGTCAGCGACCGCGACTGCGGCGCCGGTCACGAGCGAGGGGGCGCGTCGCCTCGGCGGTCCCCCGCGGGGCCAGTCTGGGCGGCTCGGAACATCG
>DATBQT010000137.1:0-9270 GCA_036560685.1 Acidimicrobiales bacterium | reverse complement strand
CACGCTTCGGAACCTCGACCTCGACCGGCTCCAGCGGCTTCTCCAGGAGGCAGCGGGGGAGGGCGCGGTCGCCGGGTCGCTCGCCGAGCGGCTCGCGCGCGACGACGCGTCGGGCCGCATCGAAGTGCTGAAGCGCGCGGTCGAGTCCGAGATCCGCCGCCGGCTCGTGGAGGACCGGGGCGCTGCCGCGCTCGCGAGATCGGTGCGCCGTCCGCTGCCCGAGGACCTCGACGTCATGCACGCCACCCGCGACGAGCTGGCGGCGCTGCACCGCGCACTCGTCCCGCTCAGCCGCAAGATGGCCGTGCGGCTCGCCCGCAAACGGCGCCGCGGCCACCGTGGCGCACTTGACCTGCGGAAAACGGTCCGCCACTCGATGTCAACCGGCGGCGTGCCGATCACCCCGATCTTCAAGCCGCCACGACCAGCCAAGCCCGAGATCTTCGTCATCGCCGACGTCTCGGGATCGGTGGCGAGCTTCGCGCGGTTCACCTTGCTGCTGGTCCACGCCATCTCGTCGCAGTTCCGCAAGGTGCGCAGCTTCGTGTTCGTCGATGGCCTCGACGAGGCCACGCGGTTCTTCGAGGCCGCTGCCGACCCGATGGAGGCGGTCACGCGCATCAACACGGAGGCCGACGTCGTGTGGATCGACGGGCACTCCGACTACGGCCGGGCCTTCACGCTCTTCAACGAGCGCCACGCCCAGGACGTCTCTCGCCGCACCAGCGTCCTCGTGCTGGGCGACGCGCGCAACAACTACCACGCGTCCCAGGCGTGGGTCCTGCAGGACCTGCGCAGCAGGGCGCGCGCGGTCTACTGGCTCAACCCCGAGCCGACGAACTACTGGAACTCCGGCGACTCGATCGTGTCGGCCTACGCGCCGTACTGCGACGCGGTCGTCGAGTGCAGGACGCTGCGCCAGCTGGAGGCCTTCGTCGGGACGCTCACGTGATCTCTCGGCCCCCCGAGGGGATGCGCACGCTCGGCTCGCTCGAAGACGCCCGCACGCGGCTCGTGCTCGTCCGGCACGGCGAGCCGATCTGCGCGGTCGAGGGCAAGGTGGGCGGCCCGAAGGGCGACACGGGCCTCACCGAGCAGGGCCGCACCCAGGCGACGCAGCTCGCGGCGCGGCTGCTCGCGTCCGACGAGCTCCACGCGGCGACCGCGCTGTACGCGTCGACGCTGCCGAGGGCGATCGAGACCGCGCGGCTGCTCGCCCCCGCGCTCGGTGACCCTGAGATCGAGGTGCGTCACGAGCTGCGCGAGCACGACCCGGGCGAGCTGGACGGGCTCACGTGGGCCGAGGCGGCGGAGCGCTTCACGCTGCCGGACTACGACACCGAGCCCGACCGCCCCGTCGGCCCGGGCGCCGAGTCGCTCAGCGCCTTCCACACGCGGGCGCGCTCGGCCCTCTTGGACCTGGCTGCCGTGCACTCGGGCGAGACCGTCGTCGTCGCCTGCCACGGTGGCGTCGTGGCGGCCGCGGTCGGGCTCGTCTTCCACCTGCCGGTGTCCCAGCGCGTCCCGCTGCCGACGCGCTACTGCTCGATGACCGAGATCGAGCTGACCGAGCGCGGGTGGCGCCTCGGGCGCTACAACGATCGCTACCCCGTCACGGGGTAGCTACGACGGGTGCTCGAGTCGCAGCAGCTCTGAGACCTGGAACGCCAAGTCGAGCGCCTGGCGGGCGTTGAGCCGCGGGTCGCACATGGAGGTGTAGTTCGCGTCGAGGTCGCCCTGCGCGATCGCCTCGGCGCCGCCGAGGCACTCGGTGACCTCGGCGCCGGTGAGCTCGACGTGCACGCCACCCGCCCAGGTCCCGAGCGACCGGTGCACGCTGAAGAACCCCCGGATCTCCGAGAGGATGTCGTCGAAGCGCCGCGTCTTGCGGCCGTTGTCGGCCGCGATCGTGTTGCCGTGCATCGGGTCACAGGTCCAGACCACCGTGTGGCCCGCGTCGGTGACGGCCTCGACGATCGGTCCCAGGAGCGACTCCACGCGCTCCGCGCCGAGCCGGGTGATGAGGGTCAACCGCCCCGGCGTGCGGTCCGGGTCGAGTCGCTCGCACAGCGCCACGGCCTCGAGCGGCGTCGCCTGCGGCCCGAGCTTGCACGCCACCGGGTTGGAGATGCCGGCTGCGAACTCGACGTGCGCGCCGTCGAGCTGGCGGGTGCGCTCGCCGACCCACACCAGGTGCGCCGAGCAGTCGTACCAGTCGCCGGTCAGCGAGTCGCGCCTCGTCAGCGCCTCTTCGTAGTTGAGGACGAGCGCCTCGTGGCTCGTGTAGAAGTCCACCTCATGGAGCGGGTGCTCCTTGGTGAGGTCGATGCCGCAGGCGCGCATGAACGTCAGCGCGCGGGCGATCTCGTCGGCGAGCCTCGTGTACCGCTGCCCCTCGGCCGAGCTCGAGACGAACTCCTGGTTCCAGGCGTGGACCCTCGTGAGGTCGGCGAACCCGCCCTTCGTGAAGGCGCGCAGCAGGTTGAGCGTGGCGACCGACTGCTGGTAGGCGCTGACGAGCCGCCACGGGTCGGGACGGCGCGCCTCGGCGTCGAACGCCTCGTCGTTGACCATGTGGCCCCGGAAGCTCTCGAGCTCGACCCCGTCGACGTGCTCGGTCTCGGTCGAACGGGGCTTGGCGAACTGCCCTGCGATGCGGCCGACCTTCACCACCGGCACGCCGGTCGCGTACGTGAGCACGACGGCCATCTGCAGGATGACCTTGAGCTTGTCGCGGATGGAGTCGGCCGAGCCGTCGTGGAAGGACTCGGCGCAGTCGCCAGCCTGCAGGAGGAACGCACGACCCTCCGCGACGGCCGCGAGGTCCTCGGTGAGCCGACGCGCCTCGCCTGCGAACACGAGCGGCGGCAGCGCCGAGAGGCGCGCCTCGGCCGCCTTCAGCTCGTCGAGGTCGGGCCACGAGGGCTGCTGGGCGGCCGGTCGGGTGCGCCACGAGCCCGGTTGCCACTCGTGCTCGACAGCCCGCACCATCGACAGATCGTAGGGGCGGGCTCGTGTGCCGGAGGCTCACGGCTGCGATCCGTAGGCTCCGTCGATGGTGCGCCGCACGGTCGGGCTGTTCGGCGGGACGTTCGACCCGCCGCACCTCGGCCACGTGGCAGCCGCCCGCGCGGCGCTCGACGCACTCGCCCTCGACGAGCTGGTCGTCACCGTCGCCAACGACCCGCAGCTGAAGGACCCCCCCGTGGCCGCCGCGCCGCTTCGCCTGGCGATGGCGCGCGCGGCGTTCGAGGCGATCGACCGGGTGGTCGTCAGCGACCTCGAGCTGCGTCGCGGCGGCCCCACCTACACGCTCGACACCGTCGAGGCGCTGCTCGCCGCGTCGCCCGAGGACGCCCTCGTGCTCGTCGTCGGCGCCGACGCGGCCGCGTCGCTCGGGTCGTGGCATCGGGCCGCCGAGCTCGCCTCGCTCGTGACCGTCGCGGTGGTCCCGCGGCCCGGCGGCGGTGGCGAGGAGCCTGAAGGATTTTCAGTGCGCGAGGTGCCGATGGCGCCCGTCGACCTGTCGAGCACTGGGGTGCGGGCCGCCCTCGCGAGGGGCGAGGACCCCTCGCGGCTGGTGCCAGAGGGGGTGGTCCACATCCTCGTCGAAAACCGGTTGTACGCTCCGTGACGCATGGCGCTGCGGGCGATCGACCTCGCTTCTCTGGACGCTCCGACGAGGGTCGCACCGCGTTCCGCCACGATCACGCCCCTCGCGCCCGCGCCGCGCATGGTCGCGCTCGCCGCGGCGCGACGCGAGCGACGCAAGTGGTTCGTACTTGGCGCACTGCTCGTGGGCGCGCCGTTCCTCGCATGCATTGGCGTGCTTGAGGTGGTCCGCTGAGCCCGACCCCCTCGACGCGGGCGACGCCCGCGAGCTACGACGAGGACACCGAGCAGCTCTTGGCCGCGACGCTTGCCGCGATCGACGACAAGCTGGGTGACACGCCCGTCGTGCTCGAGATGACCGAGCTGCTGGGCGTCGTTGACCTCTTCGTCATCACGGCCGGCCGGTCGGACCGCCAGGTCCGCACGATCAGCGAGGAGGTCGAGCGGCTCGCCAAGGAGCGCGCCGGTCGCGGGCCGATCCGCGTCGAGGGGCTGAGCGACGCCAAGTGGGTGCTGCTCGACTTCGGCGACGTCGTGGTCCACGTCTTCGACGAGGAGACGCGCGACTACTACGACCTCGAGCACCTCTGGTCGGTGGCGAAGCGCCGAGCGCCGGCCTCCACCGACCAGTAGCGCGCCGAGCGACACTGCCTCGGGCACCGCGCGCCGAGGTCGCCTCAGTAGCCTTTGGGCATGGGACACGGTGCCGACGCGGCACCCGCGTGGGACCTCGACGGCTTCGACCGCCACCTCGCGTCACGCGCCGACGCGACGCGCCGCGCCTACCGCGCAGACCTCTCGAGCGCGATCGAGTGGCTGGGCCGTGCCGACGTTCGCGCACCCGGGGCCGTGACCAGGCTCCAGCTGCGCCGGTACCTCGCCTCGCTGCAGACCCGAGGGCGCTCGCGGGCCACGATCGCACGGCACGCCGCCTCGCTGCGGGCGTACTTCTCGTGGCTCGAGCGCACCGGGGCGCTCCGAGAGAACCCCGCGGCCCGGCTGGTCGCCTCGGTCCCGGGCTCGCGGCTCCCCGAGCTCGCCGGGCGAGACGAGCTCGAGCGCCTCTTGGACACCCCGATCGACCCTTCCGACGCCGTCGCGGTTCGCGACCGCGCCGTGTGCGAGCTCCTCTACGCCGCGGGGCTTCGCGTCGCCGAGCTGTGCGGGCTGGACGTGGACGACGTGGACGTGGCCAACCGCACGGTCACGGTCGTCGGCAAGGGCGACAAGCAGCGTCGCGTGCCGATCCACGAGACGTGTGCCGCGGCGGTCTCGGCGTGGATGGGGACGTCGAGGGCCACCTTTGTCTCTGACGCCAGCCCGACCCGCGCCCTGTTCTTCAACCGTCGTGGCAACCGCCTCGGGCCGCGTGACGTGCGGCGGATCCTCGTCGCGCGGGCGGCCGGGCCGTTGCACCCCCACGCGCTGCGCCACACGTACGCGACGCACCTGCTTGAGGGTGGCGCCGACCTGCGTGTCGTCCAAGAGCTCCTCGGCCACGCGAACCTGACGACCACCCAGGTGTACACGCACGTGTCCAAGGAACGGCTCCAGCGCGTGCACCGCACCTCGCACCCGAGAGGCTGACCAACCCTCGAGCCGATCGCGGCGGGTGCAAGGGGGCTGGGAGACTGCCCGGATGCCGATGCGCGTCTTCGAGGTGGACGTCGAGGACGACGAGGCGTTCGCGGACTGGTTCGGTCCGTTCCACGCGAGCGACGTCGAGGCGTGGCCGGACCTTCCGGGCTGGCTCCCCGGAGAGCTGCGCGCGATCGCGCGTCGGAGGGACGACGCGACGTGGGTCCTCGGCTGCGTGGCCGACGACGGTGGCGCGACGGTCGGGTCCTCGATATCGCGCGTGGCGAAGCTGGACAATCTCGACGTCGTCGAGACCTTCGCGCTGTGCGTGCACCCCCAGCACCGCCGCCGCGGCGCGGGGAGCGCGATGCTGCGGTGGATCGAGTCGCTCGCGGCCGATCTCGGCCGCGCCACGCTGGTTGCCAGCACCGAGGTGAACCTCGCGCTGGAGGACACCGCGGGCGAGGCGTTCGCGCAGCAAGCGGGCTTCGAGCGCGCGCTCGCGTCGAGCCGAAGGGAGCTCCGACTGCCGGTCGACCCCTCGCTCCTCGACCGGCTCGAGGCTGAGGCGCGCCCGCATGCTGCGGACTACGAGCTCACGACCTGGACCAACGGGTGCCCGGCGGCGTACGTGGAGGGCCGGCTCGATCTCGCCTCGGGCATGTCCACCGACACCCCCCATGGCGAGCTCGACTTCGACGAGGAGCACTGGGACGAGCAGCGGCTCCGCGGCCAAGAGGGCGTCACCGCCGCGATGGACCGTGACAGCTTCGCGGCCGGCGCCCTCCATCGGCCCACCGGCACGCTGGTCGCGTTCACCGAGATCGCCATCAGCCGGGTGGACCCATCAGCAGGCTGGCAGCAGGACACGATCGTGCACACCGACCATCGCGGCCACCGCCTAGGGATCCTCGTCAAGGTCGCGAACCTTCGAGCCGCCGCCGCGTCTAGCCCTCAGACGACGCGAGTCTGCACGTGGAACGCCGATGAGAACGAGCCAATGGTTCGGGTCAACGAGCTGTTCGGCTTCAAGAGGGTGGCGCGATGCGCCATGTGGCAGCGAAAGACGACCTGACCGGGACGATCGCCGGGCCTGAATCGACCGTGTTGGCAGCAGGCAGGTAGGATCTCCTCGCCGCGCCACCCTGGTGCGGCATGAGCACACCCCCGGCACGAATCGTGCGGTCGCCACCTAGTGGTGCCGTGTCGGGGCCGACAACCGAACGGAGCAGTTGAATGGCACTCGTCACCGTCCGCCAGTTGCTGGACGCGGGCGTCCACTTCGGGCACCAGACCCGTCGTTGGAACCCCAAGATGCGGCGCTTCATCCTCGGAGAGCGCAACGGCATCTACCTGATCGACCTGCACAAGACGCTCGCCGGCATCGAGGCCGGCTACGCCTACGTGCGCGACCTCGTCGCCAACGGCGGGATCATCCTGTTCGTCGGGACCAAGAAGCAGACACAGGGCCCGATCGCCGACTACGCGGCGGCATGCAACATGCCGTACGTAAACCAGCGCTGGCTCGGCGGCATGCTGACCAACTTCCAGACCGTCTCGGGCCGCGTGAAGCGCATGCAGGAGCTTCGCCTCATGCAGAAGGCCGGGGACTTCGAAGGCATGCCCAAGCGCGAGGCGCTGCGGCACGTCCGCGAGCTCGAGAAGCTCGAGCGCAACCTCGGAGGCATTGCGACGCTCGACCGCCTGCCCGACGCGATCTTCGTCATCGACACGAAGAAGGAGCACATCGCGGTGACGGAGGCCAACAAGCTCGGCTTGCCGGTTGTCGCGGTCGTCGACACCAACTGTGACCCCGACGTGATCGACTACGTGATCCCGGGCAACGACGACGCGATCCGATCGGGGGCGCTGCTTTGCCGCGTCATCGCCGACGCCGTGGTCGAGGGTCGCTGGATCCGCGCGAACCGTCCCTCGGCGCCGCCCAAGCAGGCACCCGCCCAAGAGGGCGCCGCTGACGCCGCGCCTGCGGCCGACACCGCGCCTGCGGCCGACACCGCGCCTGCGGCCGACGCCGCGCCTCCGACAGACGCAGGCGCTGCGCCGACCGATGCGGCTCCGACCGATGCAGAGGCACCAGCTGCTGACAGCACCCCGGTTCCAGCCGGGTCGACGACGGAGGCGTGAGTGGCTGAGTTCACCGCAAAGGACGTCCAGCGCCTGCGCCAGATGACGGGCGCGGGAATGCTCGACGCAAAAAAGGCGCTCGCGGAGAGCGACGGGGACATGGAGGAGGCTGCGAAGTGGCTGCGTGTCCACGGCCTCGCCCAGGCGTCCAAGCGCTCGGACCGTGAGGCCGCTGAAGGTGCAGTCGCGGCCGTCCGCGACGGCAACGTCGCCGCGCTCGCCGAGCTTCGCTGCGAGACGGACTTCGTGGCCAAGTCGCCCGAGTTCGTGGCACTCGTCGACGAGATCGCGGCGCGGGTGGCGTCCGACGGCGAAGACGTCGTGTCGCAGTTCGGCGACGAGGTGGCCAAACTCGCCACCACCCTGAAGGAGAACATCTCGATCGGCAAGGTCGTGCGCCTCGTGGCGTCCGACGGCCAGGTGGTCGACACCTACGTCCACAAGCAGGCGGACCGCGGCGTCAACGCCGTCGCGATCGTCCTTGATGGTGGCTCCGAGGAGCTCGCGCATGACATCGCGATCCACATCGCGTTCGCCAAGCCGACGTACCTGTCTCGTGACGACGTGCCGGAGGCCGACATCGCCAAGGAGCGCGCCACGATCGAGGAGATCTCGCGCAACGAGGGCAAGCCCGAGGCCGCGCTTGCGAAGGTCACCGAGGGACGGCTCACCGGATGGTTCAAAGAGCGTGTCCTGCTCGACCAGCCCTACGCGCGCGACGAGAAGCAGTCGATCACCCAGTTGCTCGGCGCCGCCACGATCGTCTCGTTCGCACAGGTCCTGATCGGCGGCTGAGTGGCGCCTCGTCGGCTCGTCCTCAAGATGTCAGGCGAGGCGCTGGCGTCGACCTCGAGCGACGAGACCATCGACGTCGCCATGGTCGATCGCCTCGCCGCGCAGATCGCCGCGGCGTGTGCGTCGGGGGACCTCGAGCTTGCGATGGTGATCGGCGGAGGCAACATCTGGCGGGGCGCGACCGGAGAGCTCGCCGGCATCGACCGCGCGACGTCCGACACGATGGGCATGCTCGGCACGGTGATCAACGCGCTCGCCTTCCAAGACGCGCTCGAGAAGCACGACCAGCCGACGCGCGTGCTCTCCGCGCTGCAGATGCCGGACGTCGCCGAGCCCTACATCCGCCGCCGCGCCATCCGCCACCTGGAGAAGGGTCGTGTGGTCATCTTCGCGGCCGGCATGGGGAACCCGTACTTCACGACGGACACGCCCGCCGCGCTGCGCGCCGCGGAGATCGAGGCCGAGATGCTGCTCAAGGGCACCCACGAGGGAGTCGACGGCGTCTACTCCGCGGACCCACGGACCGATCCCACAGCCGTGCGCTACGACGAGGTGTCCTTCAAAGAGGTGGTGAGCAAGGAGCTCCGCATCATGGACCTCACCGCGATCACCTTCTGCAAGGACAACAACCTGCCCATCCACGTCTTCGACCTCATGGGCCCGGGCAACATCCAACGCGCCCTCGCTGGGGAGCGTGTGGGTACGCTGGTGCGGTGATGGACGACGACTTCACGGCGTCGCTCCTTGCAGACACCAAGGAGAAGATGGCCAAAGCCATCGAGCACGTGAAGGCCGACTTCTCCACCGTGCGCACGGGCCGCGCCAATCCCGCGCTCGTCGAGCACCTCGGTGTCGAGTACTACGGCTCCACCGTGCCACTCCAGCAGCTCGCCCAGTTCTCGGTGCCCGACGCGCGCATGCTCGTCATCTCGCCGTACGAGAAGTCGGTCATCGCCGCGATCGAACAGGCCATCACCGGCTCAGACCTCGGGATCTCGCCCACCAGCGACGGTTCGGTGATCCGCCTCGCCTTCCCCCCGCTCACCGAGGAGCGGCGCAAGGCGCTGGTCAAGGTCGTGCGCCAGAAGGCCGAGGATGGCAAGGTGCACATCCGCACGGTCCGCCGGCATGCCCGCCAGG
>DATBQT010000136.1:0-13093 GCA_036560685.1 Acidimicrobiales bacterium | reverse complement strand
CGCGCCGCCCGACGCACTGCTCGCGTGGCTGTTGGCGCTGATCGGCATCCTCGCGATCGCGGCGAGCCTCGCGTGGCGGCGCATGGGACGCGCGCCGACCCGTGCCGCGGGGACCGCAGCGGCGACTGCGGCCGTCCTGTCCTCACCTGTGACGTCGAGCCAGCCGGCGCTGGTCGACGAGTCGAGCCCGCCTGCGATCACAGACGCCCCGGCCGCCCCGGCCGCGCCGGTCGAGACCCCGGTCGAGGCTCCCGCCCAGACTTCGGACGAGTCCCCGGTCGAAGCTGCGAACGACGCTCCCTCCGTCTCGGGATCCGAACCAGTGACCGATGCTGCGTCGGGCGACGCAGCGCCAGGACCGTCGCCGCCCGACGCCGAGCCCCCGAGCGCGCAAAGCTCGTAGGTCAGGGGATGGGCGAGCCGGCCCGCCCGAGCCAGTGCACGACGGCGGGCCAGTTGGTGCCGAAGACCTGCCGCGCGAGCGGCCGGGTGAGCGGGACGACGTCGCTCGGGTGGGGCACCTCGATTGCCACCGGCTGGTTGTAGCCCGTCATCTGGAGGTGCAGGTGGATGTCGGCGGACCCGTTCCACAGGTGCGCGGCGATCGCGAGCACCTGTCCCTGGGCGCCGGTCGTGAAGGTCGTCACCAGTCGCCCGTGGGTCGGCAGCACGATCGGCAGGCCGGTGGTCGGCGGCAGCGTGACGTGGTTGAACCACAGCGTCGTCGCGGTGATCCCTCGCGTGACGACAACGGCCGCGCGGTTCGCGGGCAGCACCGAGAGGTTCGGGCGTCGCAGCACCGCGCCCAGGCGCGCGAGCGCCGCTGGCCCCTTCGGCACGCGGATCGACACCCACGGCGCACCGGTCAGGCTCTGCAACGTCGCCGTGTTGAACAAGAGGACTGGTCCGACCAGCCGCACCTCGAGCGCGACCGAGGCGATGCTGAGCGACGCGTTCGCGGCGATGTTCGCCGAGAGGTGCTCGAAGTCGAAGGTGCAGACGGCGGTCGCGTTGATGCCGGTGCCGTCGGTGTAGGTGAGCACGCCGGTGGCGCTCTTGAGCGGGCCGGGCGAGACGACCAGGTGCGCGGGGTTGATCGTCGTCGCGTTGTCCGAGCTTGAGACGATCGTGGCGGCGCCGGCGATGAGCGCTGCGAGCAGCAGCGCGGCCGTGACCGCGATGACCCTGGTGCCGCGCACGCAACCTCCTTGGGCGATCGTACCCGGGTCAGCGAAAGTCCCTGGACGCCGCAGCCGGCGCGCCGAGCTCCAGGGCGACCACGTGCAACGCGGTCACCGCGACCGCACCCTGGGCTCGCTCGAGGCGCCCGCGCACGACGAGTGCGGGCGCGGTGCCGGCTACGTGGCGCCACCTCGCCCACGCGCCCTTCGAGAAGATCACGTTGACGTGCCCGGTCTCGTCCTCCAGGTTCACGAACACCGCGCCGTGCGCGGTCTCGGGGTGCTGGCGGTGGGTCACGACCCCTGCGACGGCCACGCGCTCGGCCTCCGCGCCGAGCAGCGCGGCGGCCGGCAGCACGCCCGCGGCGTCCAGGGCGCTGCGCGCGAGCGACATCGCGGTGGCCTCGGGCGCGAGCCCGAGCGCCCAGAGGTCGTCGGCCACCACCTCGAGCTCGGAGGGGACGTCCAGCACGGGCGCGACGGTGCCCGTCACGATCCCCTCCAGGCGGTCGGGCGACGACTGCGCGGCGGCCCCGGCGGTCCAGGTCAGCGCGCGGCGCGACGCGCCGGTCGCGTCGAGGGCGCCGGCGGCCGCGAGCGCCTCGAGGTGCGCGCGCGTCACCCCCGCGCGGCGCACGAGGTCCTCCTGGCCGGCCCACGGCGCGCCGGCGCAGATGCGCTCCGCCACCGCACGGCCGACGCCGCGCACGGTGGTCAGCCCGAGGCGCACGGCGTGGCCGTCCTCGTGCGGCTCGATCGTCGCGTCCGGCCCCGAGCGGTCGACGTCGGGGCGCTCGACGACGACCCCGTGGCGCCTCGCGTCGGCGACGAGGCTCTGCGGCGACCAGAACCCCATCGGCTGGGCGTTCAGCAGCGCGGCGAGGAAGGCGGCGGGGTGGTGGCGCTTGAGCCACGCCGAGCAGTAGACGAGGTGCGCGAACGAGACGGCGTGCGACTCGGGGAACCCGAAGTTCGCGAACGCCGCGAGCGCCGCGTAGATCGCGTCGGCCACCTCCTCGCTCACCCCCTTGCGCGCCATGCCCTCGTAGAGCCGGCCCTTGAGGCGCAGCATCCGCAGCTCGGACCGCTTCGCCGCCATGGCCTGGCGCAACTCATCTGCCTCGGCGGGGCTGAACCCCGCGACCGCGACCGCCATCTCCATCAGCTGCTCTTGGAACAGCGGGACCCCGAGGGTGCGTCGCAAGATGGGCTCGACGAGCGGGTGCAGGTAGGTGACGGGCTCCTCGCCGCGGCGCCGGCGCAGGTACGGGTTGACGGCGTTGCCCTGGATCGGGCCGGGCCGGATGAGCGCGACCTCGATCACCAGGTCGTAGAAGCACCGCGGGCGAAGCCTCGGGAGCGTCGCCATCTGGGCGCGCGACTCCACCTGGAACACCCCGACGGTGTCGGCGCTGCACAAGAGGTCGTAGACCGACTCGTCCTGGGCCAGCATCGCGAGGTCGACCTCCTCGCCGGTCGCCTCGTGCACTAGGTCGACCGTGCGGTGCAGCGCGTCGAGCATGCCGAGGCCCAGGAGGTCGAACTTGACGAGGCCGATCGCCGCGCAGTCGTCCTTGTCCCACTGCAGCACCGTGCGGCCCTCGCGCCGCGCCCACTCGACCGGGCACACCTCGACGACCGGGCGGTCGCAGATCACCATGCCCGCGGAGTGGATCCCCAGGTGCCGTGGCCGCCCGAGCGCCTCGGTCGCGAGCGCGGCGACGAGCGGCGCGATGCCCGCCGACGCCGCGGCGTCGTCGTCGAGCACGTCGGCGTCCGATCCCCAGCGCCGCTCGACGCGTGACGACTGGGCGGCCGCGCGCTCGGCGGTCTCCCCCAGGGCCTTTGCGACGTCGCGCACCGCGGAGCGGGCGCGATAGGTGATGACGTTGGCGACCTGGGCGGCGTGGTGGCGCCCGTAGCGGGCGTAGACGTACTGGATGACCTCCTCGCGACGTCCCGACTCGATGTCGACGTCGATGTCGGGCGGGCCATCACGCGCCGGCGACAAGAACCGCTCGAAGAGCAGCCCCAGCGACACCGCGTCGGCGTTGGTCACCCCGAGCGAGTAGCAGACCGCGGAGTTGGCGGCCGACCCGCGGCCCTGGCAGTAGATGTCCTCGCGTCGGCAGAACTGGGTGATATCCCACACGATGAGGAAGTAGCCCGCGTAGCCGAGCGCGCCGATGACCGACAGCTCGTGGTCGAGCTGCGCCCACGCGCCGTCGACCCGCTCGGCGTCGCGCGGGCCATACCGCGTCGTGGCGCCCTCGACGACGAGGTGGGCGAGGTAGGCCTGCTCGCCGATCCCGCCGGGGGTGGGGAAGTCGGGCAGCCGCGGGGCGACGAGGCGCAGGTCGAACGCGCAGTCGAGCGCGAGCTCGGCGGCGCGGTCGGTCACCCCCGGGAACCGCGCGAACCGCCGCGCCTGCTCTGCGGGGGAGCGCAGGCACGCCACGGGCGCGGGCGACGTCCACCCCTCCATCTCGTCGACGGTGCGCCGCGCGCGCACCGCCGCCAGCGTGGTCGCGAGCCGGTACGACGCGGGGGTCGCGTAGTGGACGTTGTTCGTCGCGACCACGTCCACCCCCGCGGTGACCCCGATCGCAGCGAGCGCGTCGTTGCGCGCCGCGTCGAGCGGGTCGCCGTGGTCCCACAGCTCGACGGCGACGTTGTGCACGCCGACCGCGTCGACGAGCCGGTCGAGCTCGCGACGCGCGCCGCTCGGCCCGTGCTCGAACAGCGCGGCGGGAACGGGCCCCTTGCGACAGCCCGTCAGCACCAGCCAGTGCCCGTGGTGGCGCTCGGCGAGCTCGGCGAGCCCGACCGTGGGGCACCCCTTCTCCCCCAGTCGCAGGTGCGCGTCGGCGAGCAGCGAGCTGAGCGACGCGTATCC
Source organism: Acidimicrobiales bacterium (assembly GCA_036560685.1). Taxonomy (GTDB): domain Bacteria; phylum Actinomycetota; class Acidimicrobiia; order Acidimicrobiales; family RAAP-2; genus Palsa-459. Next base: position 9,016 of record DATBQT010000136.1, on the reverse strand, counting down.
CTCGGCGTCGCGCGCGAGCACGATCAGGTGCGCGCCGTCGGGGTCGGGCACCCCGGTCCGGGGGCCGCCGCCGGTCAGGGTGAGCTCCGTGCCGAAGACGCTCGGGACGCCGAGCGCGCGGGCGGCCTCTGCGAACCGGACCGCGCCGTAGAGGCCATGGTGGTCGGTCAGCGCGATCGCCTCGAGCCCGAGCGACGCGGCGGTCGCCACCAGCTCTTCGGGGTCCGAGGCACCGTCGAGGAAGCTGAACCCCGAGTGCGCGTGCAGCTCGGCGTACCGCGCCATCAGTCGTAGATCCCCGACAGCCACCACCGCGAGCGCTCCGCTCGCAGCAGCACCGCGAGACCGTCGTCCAAGAGGACCTGGAGGTGCGCGCGGCGCCGCGACGTGCTCCACCAGCGCTCCGCCATCGGCCAGGGGCCGCAGTACCCCGTGACCGCGCGGGGGCGGCCGGCGTCCAGCTCGAGGCGCACCGGCGCGGCGCTGAGCAGCCCGCCGCTGCTCACGGCGACGCGCGCGCCCTGCGCGTCGAGCAGCGCCACGGCGAGCGCCCGTGAGGGGATGGCGGCGGGCGAGGGCGCGGGCAGGCGGCCCGGCCAGGGCGCTGCCTGCTCGCGTCGCGAGCGGTCGGCGTCCGCTGAGCCCCAGGGCACGAGCGCGGCGCGGTCGTCGGGCATCCGCCCGCCGCCCAGCCTCGCGACGGTCACCGCGCCCGAGCCCAGCTGCTGCTCGAGGCGCTGCGCGGTCGCAGCCGCGCGCAGGTCGCGGCCCCCTCGCTCCCCGAAGAACCCGCGCTGGACCTCGCGGGGCTCGTCACGGTGGCGCACCGCGTCCAGGCGGCGCAGCGCCGCGGTGTCGCGCAGCCCCGGCAGCTCGCCGTCGACCCCGCGTGCGACGCGATGGCGTCGCACCGCGTCGAGGCCGAACCGCTCGAGGACGCGTGCCTCTTCGAGCCGGGCGAACCGACCGAGCGTGTGCAGCCCGAGCCGTTGGCACGCGGCTGCGAGATCGGGGTCGCGAAGCGTCGCGACCGACCACGGTGCGAGGAACTCCTGCGTCGTGCCCGCGGGGACGAGCACCGAGGCGCGCGCCGCGAGGACCGCGGCGAAGAGCCCCTCGGCCGCGCCGACGCAGACGCGGCCCGCGCCGCCGACGAGTGGCCCGACCAGGGTCGCGAGGTGCTCGGCGAAGGCAGCCTCCCCGCCGAAGAAGCGGCTCGGCCCCTTGGAGGGGATCGCGAGCACCCCGAGGCGGACCGGCCGCGCGAACGGGGCGAGCTCGACGGTGGCGTCGAGCACGTCGGCGAACCGACGGGGCTCCTCTCCCTTCGCCCCCTCCCGCGAGAGGGCGGGACACCACAGCACCACGAGCCGCACCATCAGCTTGCCTGCGCGACCGCTCCCTGCGCACCCGGCAGCCACAGCGAGACACGACGTGGCCGACCGGTGATCCCGCGGCCGACCGCGCGGACCTCCGCGCGGCGCTCGACGAGGCGCCCCGCTGCGCGCCACGTCGACGCCGTGACCTCCAAGACGACGTCGGCGGGGACGGGCCAGTCGTCGCGGTGCTCGACGAGCACGACCAGGACGACCGCACGGTCGCGCGCGCGCGCGAGCAGCCGCCGCGCCGCGGTGTGCGCGACGCGCGCGGGAGGTCGAGCCAGCACGACGTCGACGCCCTCGAACAGCTCTGCCGTCGCCACCGCCCACGCACCTCGGGGACGCGGGACGAAGACGACGCGACGCAGGTCGACGCCGAGCTCGGCCATCGCCACGACGCCGGGGTCGTCCAGCCCGACCGCGGCGCACCAGTGGCCCGCGGCCGACGGCGCGCTCAGCAGCGCGAGGCCGAGCGACGTCGCGCCGCGACCCGGTGCGCCCGCCACCACGACGGTCGCGCCGCGGCGAAGCGCACCGTCGGGGAGGAGGTCGACGAGGGGCTCGACGACGGGCAGCAGGCGTGTCGCGGCGGACGTCGTCGGGCGGATCCTGGTGGCGAGCTCGGCCGCCATGGCGGTCCGTTCAGGAGAGGAGGCGAACATATGTTCGCACTCTACCCATGGCCTCCGACGTCGGCCACCGGGCCCGGGGGGGCGGCCCTAGAAGCCGAGGAACTGCTGGCGGAGCCGGTCGAAGGCGGCCGGATCCCCCTCGACGACGAGGGGGTCGACCCCGAACCGCGACGGGCCGAGGGCCTCGAGGTCACGGCCCGAGACCGTGAGCAGGAGGGCGGGGGCGCTCCCGCGCACCGTGGCGTCCGCGGGCACCCCGGGCGCCGCGATCTCGACGGCGTGCTCCGAGATCGCCACCGGCCAGCGCCGAGCGCCGTCGGTGAGCTCGATGACCTCGGTCGAGGCGATCCCGTCGTCGGGGTCCATCTCGGGGTGCGAGAGGAACCACAGCATCTCGTCGACGCCGTCGGCGCTCAGCACGTCGTCCATCGCCGAGACGTCGCCGACGGCGATCTCGGCGTCCGTGCGGTGCACGAGCGTCTCGAGCGCCATGCGCCGGCGCCAGAAGTGCACCGTGGTCGCGTCGGGCATGAACGTCACGGTCGGCGCGTCGTCGGCAAGGCTCAGCAGCGAGCGGTCGAGCTCGTCGGACCACTGCCGCACCCACGCGAGCGGGTCGACGTCCTCCTCGCGCAGCTGGAACGCCTCGGAGTCGAGGAACGCGCCGTTCGCGATGACGTGGCTGCGACCCTGGTAGACGCGAGCGAGGTGGTCGCACAGCCCTGCGACGTCCCACTCCGGACAGGTCGGCACGCGAGCGGCGTAGTCGGTCTGCGCGGCCGTACAGAAGCGCTGGAAGTCAGCGGCGCGGAGCGCGTCGTACGCGTCACCCGGCAGCCAGCTGGCTTGCTTGGCGTCACCCATCTCGTCCTCCCGTCGTCGTCGTGACTCTAGGGTGACGGTCGATCGGAGGGACCATGTGCGGACGCATCGCGCTCTACACGCCGCCGCAGCGACTCGCGCGGCTGCTCGAGGCCGCGGTCGCCGTCGGCCTGGACCCTGAGGACCTGCCGAGCTGGAACGTCGGGCCGCAGCGCACGCTCTTCGGCGTGTCGCAGCGCTCGTCGGGCCGCGTGCTCGACGGCTACCGGTGGGGGCTCGTCCCGTGGTGGGCGAAGGACACCACGGGGTCCAACCGGCTGTTCAACGCGCGCGCCGAGACCGTGGCGACCAAGCCGTCGTTCCGCGACGCGTTCGAGCGGCACCGCCTCCTCGTCCCCGTCGACGGCTTCTACGAGTGGGACCGACGGGGCGCGGCAAAGGTGCCCCACCTCTTCACGCGCGCGGACGAGGGGCTCTTGGTCCTCGCCGGGCTCTCCGAGCGCTGGCGCGACCCCGCCGGGCCACCGGACGCGCCGGTGCTGCGCACGTGCACGATCCTGACGACGACGCCGAGCGCCGACGTCGACGGGATCCACGACCGGATGCCGGTCGTCTTGGACCCCGCGGCCTACGACCTGTGGCTGACCGCCCGCGACGACGAGCTCGATGCGGTCACCGCCCTGTGCGCGCCTGCGCCCGCGGGCACCCTCGTGCACCACGCGGTCGACGCCAAGGTGGGCAACGTCCGCAACGACGGCCCCGAGCTCATCGCCGCGGTGCCGTCGTAGGTCAGTCGGGCTCGACGAGCTCGGCGAGCAGCGACGCCGTCAGGTTGCGGCCCGTTGCGATCATCGCCACCGGCCCGTCGTCGAACGGCACGAGGCCCAGCTCGGCTGCCGCGAGTGCGATCGCGGCCGACCCCTCGAGGACCAAGCCGTGCTCGACGGCGGCTGAGCGAACCGCGGCGCGGATCTGGCTCTCCTCCAAGGTGACGACCGGGATGCCGAGCTCCTTGATGATCCCCACGGTGACCGATCCCTCCTCGAGGGCCCCGGCGAGCCCGTCGGCGATCGTGTCGTTGTGGTCCGTGTCGACGGCGCGGCCCGCAGCGAGCGAGGCGACCATCGCGGCGTAGCGCGCCGGCTGCAGGCCGAGGAGCGCGACCGTGCTGCGCTGCTCGCGAAGCGCGAGCCCGATGCCCGACAGCAGTCCCCCGCCGCCCACCGGGACGAGCAGGTGCGCGAGCTTCGGCAGGTCCTCGAGCAACTCGGTCGCGACGGTCGACTGCCCGGCGATCACGTCGGGGTCGTTGTACGGCGAGATGTACCTGGCATCGCGCTGCTCAGCGAGGCGAAGCGCGAACTCCTGGGCCTCGGCGAACGACTCGCCGTGCTGCACCAGCTCGACCGCGTAGCCCTTGAGCCTCGCGACCTTCACCTCCGACGCCGACCTCGACAGCACGACGGTCGCGGGGACCGAGAGCAGCTGCGCTGCGTAGGCGACGCCGAGCCCGTGGTTCCCCGCAGAGCAGGTCACGACCTCGACGTCGGCTCGCTCGGCGAGTGCAGCCGACACGGCCGCGACCGCGCCACGAACCTTGAACGACCCGACGGGCTGGATCGACTCGAGCTTGCACCACAGCGTCCCGAGATCGAGGTGCAGCGGCACGACGGGCGTCCTGCGCAGATGTGCCGCGACCGCGGCTCGCGCCGCTGCAAACTGCGCTGACGTTGGCGGCCGCACGTCGCGTGCCATTCGCATCACCTCGGTGCCCGACGCTAGTCCCTTGCCCTTCGGCACCGGAGCACGGCACTAACGTGCCGTCGGGTGAGCGCAGCATGGGCGGCAGTCGCTGCCGCGGCCGTGCTCGTGGGGACCTCGCTCGATCTGATGGCCGTGCTCGTCCGCGCCGCGTCATCCGCGACGCCCCCGGCGAGGCGCCGCCTGCTGCAGGGAGCAGGCGTCGCGCGCCTCGTGCTCGTCGCGGCGGCGTGGTTCGTCTCCATCGCGCTCATCGAGCTGCCGCTCCTGCTCGTCGCGGTGCTCGGGATCGTCCCGCTCGCGCTCGGGTTCGCCGCACAACGCCGGCGCGGCAAGCCCAGCCACTTCGCCGTCACCGGGTCGATGAGCGCCGCGTTCACGTCGTTCGCGACGGGCGGCGACGACGTCGCCGCATGGCTCGTGGTGATCCGCTGGCAGGTGGGCCACCAGGCGTGGCCGGTCGCGGTCGTGCTCGTCGCAGGGGCGATCGTCGTCCCTTGGGCGGCCGGCCTGCTCTCGCGAGGGCGCGCGGCGGAGCGGACCGCGACGGTGCTCGCGGCGGCGGCGCCCATCGCGCAGATCGCCGTCGGCATCGCGCTGATCGCCGGCAGCGTCGTCATCGCCACCTGAGCCCCGCGGCTACCAGACGGGGCTGAGGCCACCGTCGAGGTTGATGCCGGCGCCCGTGACGTAGGACGCGCGGTCCGAGAGCAGGTACGTGCAGAGGTCGGCGAACTCCGACGCGCGACCGACCCGACCGAGCGGCACCTTCGCGCCCTGGGCGAGCGCGCGGTAGAACTCGCCGACGTCGGCGCCCGTCGAGGCGGCGCGACGCTCCCACTGCCCGGACTCGATGAGCCCGATGAGGATCGCGTTCACGCGGACACCTCGAGGGCCGAGCTCGCGTGACAGCGCCTTGGTGAGCGCGAGCCCCGCCGCACGGGATGCCGCGGTCGGCGTGGTGCCCGCGTCGGGTGCCTTCGCACTGATCGCGAGCACGTTGACGATGGCGCCACCGGACGCCGCGAGGTGCGGGGCGCAGCGTCGTGCGAGGCGGACCGCCGCGAGCACCTTGAGCTCGAAGTCGCCGAGCCACTGCTCGTCGGTGGCGTCCTCGACGGGGCCTGCGACCGCGCGGCCCGCGTTCGACACGACGCCGTGGAGCTCGCCGAACCGCTCGAGCGTGGCGTCGACGAAGCCGTCCAGCGCGGCACCGTCGGTCACGTCGACCCGTGCGACCAGGACGTCGTGGCCCGCGAACTCGCTGCGCGCGGCGTCGAGACGGCCCTCGTCCCTGGCGCACAGGGCGACTCGGGCGCCCTCTTCTACGAGCCGGCGCGAGAGCGCCAGCCCGAGCCCGTCGGTGCCGCCCGTGACCAGCACGACGCGTCCTCGCAGCTCAAGGTCCATCGTCAGCCATCCTTGCGCACCGGCTCGCCGAGCCCGGCGTAGAGCAGCCGCTCGTCGTCGATCGACCCGAGGTAGACGACGCGCAGGCGCCCCCTGAGCGGCGACGCGGCGAGGGAGCGCATCTCTGCGTGCCGCTCGGCGTGGGTGGTCCACGCCCAGGCGATGATCGACCGCTCGGGGTCTCGGCTCACGAGGTTGCGCCACTGCTCTTTGTTCCCGTTCCAGAGCTCCTCGCGGCGCACCGCGCGCCGGAGCGTCCGGGTGACCACCCTGCGCATGACCGTGCGCCGAGGCAGGTCGTAGATGACGAGGGTGTCGGCGCGGTCGAGGATCGTCCCGGCGACCTGGCGGTAGTTGCCGCAGATCGCCCACCCGACGTCGTCACTGAGCGCGTCGACCCTCCTGCGGAACTCGTCGTCGGGCAGCTCGGTCCACCCGGGTTGGTGGAAGATCGAGTCAAGCTCGACGTGCGGCACGCCGAGCGACGCCGCGATGCGCCGCGCGAGCGTCGTCTTTCCCGACCCGCTCGTGCCTCGAACGACGACGCGACGCGCATCTCGCGGCAGCTGCGCGAGCACCTGGGCCGACACGGCGCGGATCGTACCTGCCCTACGATCCGCGCCATGGCTGAGGCGCGACGGGCGACCTCGCTCGTGCGCCGCCTCTCGCTCGTCATCTTCCTCGAGTGGCTGGGTGCGACGGCGGTGCTGCCGCTGCTCCCGCTGTACCTGAAGCAGAAGGGCGCGACGCCGTCGACGACCGGCGTCGTCATGGCCTCGTTCTTCATCGCCGGCGTGCTCCTGCAGTACCCCGCGGGACGGATCTCGGACCGCTGGGGCCGCAAGCCGGTCCTCATCGGCGGCCTCGTTGCCTATGCGGTGGCGTGCCTCGGGTTCTTGCTCCCGCTCACCCCCCTCGCCTACGGCTCGCTGCGGTTCGTCCAGGGCGGCGCGGCCGGGGCGATCGAGGTGGCCACGCTCGCCACGGTCGCGCTCGTCGTGCCCGACGCGCAGCGGGGGCGCGCGTCGTCGCGCATCTACGCGGCCCAGCTCGGAGGCGCCGCCTTCGGCCCGCTGCTGGGCGCCTTCATCGGCCTGCGCGAGATGGCCTACGTCTTCATCGCCGCGGCAGCCCTCGCCATCCTCGCCGCGCTCCCGGTGCTCCGCCGCGACCTCGGGCCGCGGCACGTGCACGGCGAGCCCATGGGACGCCTGACGGTCGACTCGAGGCTCATCGGGGCAGTCGCCATCGCCGTCGCGATCGGCCTCGTGATCGGCGCCTACGAGTCGTGCTGGACCCTGCTCATGAACTTCAAGGGCGCCTCGACCCTGCAGCTGGGTCTGTCGTGGATGTTCTTCGCGCTCCCCTACGTGCTCTTCTTCCGAGTGGGAGGGTGGTTCGCCGACCGCGCGGACCGGCGCGTCATGGCGGTGATCGGCATCCTCAACGGCGCCGTGTTCTGCGCGATCTACCCCCTGCTGTCGGTCGTCGGGCTGCTCGCACTCAGCTGCTTCGAGGCCATCGGCTCGTCACTCGCGCTTCCATCCGCGCAGTCGATCCTGACCGAGGGCGCCGACCCCAGGGAGATGGGGCGACGCCAGGGGGTCTTCACGACGGCCCAGACCTCGGCGATGGCCGTGTCGGCGATGGTCTCGGGAGCGCTCTTCGAGGTGGGCCCCGCGGTCCCCTTCGTCACGATGGCGCTCGCCGCGGTCGCGTTCACGTGCGTCGTCCCGCTCGTGTGGCGACGGGTCCCCGGCAGAGTGGTCGCCCGCGCCCCCGTGGTCACGCCTCCGCCCTGACGACGATCCGGAACGTGTCGACGTCGACGTCCTCGCCGCCTGCGTCGCTGAACGTGACCGACGAGAACCCGGCCGCCTCCAGCCACGTGCGCCACTCGGGGATCGTGAGGAGCCGGATGAAGAACCGCGTCTCGCGTCGCGTCGTGCCGCGAAACGTGACGCGGTGGCACGCGATGCAGCCGCTGTCCACGTCGAAGTGGTTGCGGTCGACCATCAGGTCGCCGTCGGCGTCGACGACGATCGCGTCAGGCGACTCGGTGAACGTCCGCACGTAGCCGTCGTGGCTCAGTGTCTCGAGGAGGAGCGTGCCGCCCGGGGCGAGCACGCGCCGATACTCGCGGAGCACGTCGAGGTTCTCGTCGTCGCCGAAGTAGCCGAACGACGTGAACCAGCTCACGACCGCGTCGAAGGGGCCGTCGACGGGGAGGCGACGCATGTCGCCCTCCACGAAGTCGACCTCGACGCCGCGCGCGGCGGCGTCGCCTCTCGCGACGTCGAGGAACGCGGGCGAGAGGTCCACGCCGGTGACGTGGATGCCCCGCTCAGCCAGGCGCACGGCGATCCGACCGTGGCCGCAGGGCGCGTCGAGCACGCGCATGCCCGCCTCGAGGGCCCCTCGGGCGACGACCGCGTCGGTGTCGGCGTCGCTTCGCTCGTCACCGAGGACGCTGGCGTAGAAGTGGAGGTAGTCCTCGCCGAAGAGTCCGTCCCCATTGAACTCGTGCGCCATCAGACGACGCTGCGGTGGCGCCCCGAAGGACGCCACCGCAGCGACAGAACCGGTCTTGAACGGGGGTCTGTTACGACTTCCAGATCTCCGTGTAGAACATGACGCCTTGGTTGGGCTGGAGGACCGGATGCCCGGAGGGGTCAGTGAAGGTCTTCCAGTTCTGGACATTGTTCTTCGCAACGATGCCGATGACGGCGCGGTCCGTCCACAGGTACGGGAGGTCGCGAGCAATCTGCTGGTTCACGAAGGACCAGTACTTGACTCGGTTCGCCGTCGTGGTCGCGGCCATGCCGTTGATCATCGCCGCCTCGATCTTGGGGTCGAGGTTGTTGGCGAAGTTGAGGCCGGTCTTCGTTGAGAACCAGGGGTAGTTCGTGTCGGGGGACACACCACCGAACTGGCTCCAGGTCATCGCCTGGTACTGGCTGAAGATCGCGTCGCCGATCAGCGTCGCCTGCGACACCGGGTTGATCGTGACCG
>DATBQT010000135.1:0-3085 GCA_036560685.1 Acidimicrobiales bacterium | reverse complement strand
ACCCAGAAGGCGTGCCGCTCCTCAGCACTCGCCAACGAGCTGCAGTCGGTGGGCGTCCAGGCGCTCATCCGGTCCGACCTCGACGTGAAGGTGAACCCGACCGCGCTCATCTTGAACGGCGTGGACCTCATCAAGCCAATGAAGGCGAGCCAGCTCGCCGCAGCCATCCACATCGCGCAGATCGGCTACTCGCTCGACTTGGCGGTCGAGCGGATCTTCTCCACCGAGTTCGCGGCCGGACTCGTGAACGGGAAGACCACCGCGGCCCAGCAGCACCCGCTCACCTCGGTCATGAGCTACCTCGGCCACGCTGACGCGATCGCAATCGAGCAGCGCGCCGCGGTCCTCCTCAAGAACAACGGGGTGCTCCCGCTGCAGCACAGCTCGGGGCGCCTCGCGGTCATCTCCGATGCCACGCTCTCCAACACCTGCGCCAACATCGCGAACGCGCTCGGCCGCACGCTCCAGACGCCGTCGACGTGCTCGACGAACAAGAAGGTGCCGCTGCCGAACACGACGCTGTTCAGCAACCTCCCGGTCGAAGGAGGCGGCGCCCAGCGCACCACCACGTTCACCGCACACGTCCACGGCCCCTACGTCGTCACGCTGACGACGCTCGGCAACACGAGGCTGACGATGGACGGCGGAACGATCATCAACTCCCAGGGGCTCGCGGAGTTCAACGTGCAGCGCACCGCGCTGGTCGGGCTCTCCGCGGGCAGCACCCACACCTTCACGGTGACCTGGAAGGGCGCGCCCCCGAAGGTCGTCATCACCCAGGAGCAGGCGGCGATCGACGCCGCGGTCAGGTCCACGGCGGGCGCCAACGTCGCGATCGTCGTCGCCTACGACCTCTCGAGGGAGGGGATGGACCGCAGCTCGCTGGACCTGCCTGGGGCGCAGAACGCGATCATCAGCGCGGTCGCGGCGCGTGTGCCGACGATCGTCCTGCTCGTCACCGACGGCGCCGTGTCGATGCCGTGGCTCGGCCAGGTCGCCGGCGTCATGGAGATGTGGAACCCGACGGGGTCGGTCCAGCTCGACCGGATCAACGCGCACTACGTGCAGGCCTGGCGGAACCTGCTCGTGGGTGCCGTCAACCCGAGCGGCCGCCTGCCCGTCACCTTCCCGGTCTCGTTCGCCCAGAGCCCCGCCTCGGACGCCGCGTTCTGGCCGGGCGTCCACACAAATGTCGACCTGGACCAGGCACCATTCCGCGGCGTCGGCATCGGCATGTCGTGGTTCCGACAGGCTGGCTGGCCGGTCCTCTTCCCGTTCGGCTTCGGGCTCAGCTACACCCAGTACCAGCTCACGGGCGGCTCGGTGTTCAACAGCGGCGGCAACGTGCAGGTTTCCGTGGGGGTGCGCGACACCGGCGGGGTCTCGGGCATCGAGCCGGTGCAGATCTACGCCAGCTGGCCATCGTCGCTCGGCGAGCCGCGCCAGCTGCTCGTCGGCTTCGGAGCGGTCGCCTTCTCCAAGGCCGACGCACAGAACCGGACCGTCCGGCACCTGTCGATCACGCTCTCGCCCGACGCGCTCTCGGTCTTCACCGGCACCGCGATGCACGTCGTGCACGGGACCTACTGCCTCGCGGCGTCGACCTACGAGGGCGATCCACGCGGTCTCACGTCCGGACCGATCACGCTGTCGCCCGGCGCGGGGACCAGCTCCGTGGTCATCGCAGGCTCCCAGTCGCTCACCTCGGGAATCTGCGCCGGGTAGCCGATGCCTGACGAGCTCACCCACCGGGCGCTCGCGGTGCGCGCGTTCAACGAGAGCTGGTCGCTGCTCGAGCGCGAGCGGACCGAGGACGAGGACCTCGCGCTGCTGGAGGTGGCGTTCGCGTCGCGGCACCACTGGCGAGCAGAGGGAGGGGACCAGCAGCTCGCGATCGCCGACTGGATGGTCGCTCGGTGCTTCGCCGAGCTCGGCGACGGTCGGCTCGCCGTGCGGTTCGCGCTCGCCGCGCTCGCCGCGCAGCCTGTGGACGCGCCCGCCTGGCTGCGCGCCTCGCTGCTCGAGGGGCTGGCGCGCGCGCACGCCGCGAACGGCGACGGCGAAGCTCGCGACGACGCCGTCCTCCTCGCCGAGGCCGCCCTCGGCGAGGAGCCTGACGACGAGGAGCGCGGGGTCATCGCGGCCCAGCTCGCGACGGTGCCGCCAGCTCGATAGCAGGCCCGTCGACCCGTCGCCGAGCGGGACCGAGCCGACCCTCCGCAAGGATGGGCGGATGACGCGCACGCCGGTGTTGGCAGGGACGGTCGACGAGGGCTTCGAGGGCGTGCGCGACGCCTTCGCCGAGAACTTCGCCGTGCACAACGAGCTCGGCGGCGCGGTCTGCGTCGTCGTGGACGGCACGGTGGTCGTCGACCTGTGGGGCGGGTGGCGCGACCTCGCGCAAGCCGCGCAATGGGAGCGCGAGACCCTGGTCGACGTCTTCTCGGTCGGCAAGGCACTCCTCGCGACGGCCATCGCCCGCCTGGTCGGTCACGGCGCGCTCGATCTCGACGCGCCGCTCTGCGCCACGTGGCCGGCGTTCGGCGCGGCCGGCAAGGAGCGCGTGACGCTGCGCCACGTGCTCTCGCACACTGCGGGGATTCCCGCGATCCGACGTCGCCTCCCGCCGGGCGCGATGCTCGACCCGCCCCTGATGCGCGAGTCGCTCGCTGCCCAGGCGCCATGGTGGGAGCCCGGCACCGCCCACGGCTACCACGTGAACACGTTCGGCTTCCTCGTGGGCGCGGTGATCGAGCGCGTCGCCGGCAAGTCGGTCGGCGCCTACCTCCGAGACGAGGTCTGCGGGCCGATCGCAGCCGACCTCCACGTGGGGCTCTCGGGGTCGGACCTCGACCGGGTCGCCGAGTTCCGATGGGACTTCCCCGCACCCGCTGAGGCCGAGCCCGACGACCTCGAGGGGCTCGTCCTCATGCGGTACAACACCTACTGGAACCCCTCGGGTCTCTCAGGCGCCGGCGTCGTCAACACCGAGGCATGGCGACGCGCCGAGCACCCGTCGACCAACGCGCACGGCACCGCTCGTGGCGTCGCGCGGCTCTACGACGCACTCGTGCGGGGCGGGACC
>DATBQT010000134.1:0-7418 GCA_036560685.1 Acidimicrobiales bacterium | reverse complement strand
CCAGGGAGGATCTGGTCGTTGGTGAGCAGCGGCGTGCCCGACGAGCCGTTGATGGTCAGCACCGTGCCCGCGCCGGTCGAGTAGCTGTCGTTGACCGGCGTCGGGGCGCCGAATGGGCTCGACGACGTCGGGCAGCCCGCTCCGTCGTTGGCACCCGAGGCGAGGATGGTCGCGTTGGTGTCGAAGTTGAGCGCGAACGACGACCCGGTGCCAAGCTGCGCGGCGGTGGCGGCGTAGATCTCCTTGGCGGAGTTCGCGTAGAAGAGCGCGTCGCCGGCCGCATCGCGGTAGGCGGCGCCGAAGGTGTCACCGCTCCCGGGCGTCGTCCCTCCCGAGAAGCTGATGCCCGTGACCTGCGTGACGGTCACCGCGTTGGCGATCGTCGTGCCCGCGAGGCCCGACCACGCGCCGCTGTTCGCGTTGGCGGTGATCACGCTCGTCGGGATGACCGCCTTGTAGAGGGTCGCGGTCCCGGTCCCGCTCATGGAGAGGCCGTAGCCGACGTAGTTGGAGCCGGTGAGCTGGAAGGCGACGTCGTAGCCCGAGAAGGTGGCTGACCCGGCGGTCGCCCCGAGCTTGACCGAAGCCGGCGCGACGGCCGAGGCGGGGCTCGTGCTCGAGACGTCCTCCATGTAGAAGTTGCCCGACGCGTTCTCGGTCACCAAGAAGCTGGTTCCGGGCAGGAAGTCGCCGCCTGTCGACGAGACGTTGGCGGGCGTGCCGAGCGAGAGCTCGTTGCCGTCGGCGCCCACCTGGTACAGCGTCGAGCCGCCGATGCCGTAGATGTAGTTGTTGACGCTGTCGTAGCCGATGCCGTTGAGACTCGTCGGCTGCGCCGACGAGTTCACCTTGATGAACGACGCGCTCGCACCGTCGAATCGCCATAGGAAGCTCGAGTTCTCCTGGTAGAGGTCAGGCTGGCAGGTGAAGGCCGCCCCGCTCGGCGTCGTGAACGTCGCCAGCGTGCTCCATGCGCTCGACGCGCCCTGGGTGGCGCCAAGCGCCACGTGGTAGGTCGTGTTGGCCGCGAGGCCGGTGACGGCCGCCGAGACCGCGATCGTGGACGCGGACGATGACGGGCTCTGCGCCGCGGTCGCGAAGGTGACGGTGCCCGACGAGACCGTGCAGGTCCCCCCGGTGATGGTGATCGTCGACGTCGAGTAGCAGAACTGCAGCGCCGTCGCCACGCCGCCGGGGTTGACCGTCCCGTTCAGCGTCGCGGTGGTGTTGGTCAGGTTGGTCGCGGTGTAGATCGTTGGCGTCGGCGCGGCGGCGGAAGCCGGCAGCGCGATCGCGGCCACCAGCGCGGTCGAGGCGACCGTGGCCGCGACGAGCAGCTCGCGTGCGAGCCGCGTGACGTGGCGACGCCCGCGAGAGGGGGCAAGGACGGACAGGGCTGCGGACATGTCGGGGTGCTCCTGGTGTCGGATCGAGCGTGGGGGTGGGCTCGCCTTCAGGTCCGCGCCAGATGGTCACCGGCCGGATCGAGGCCCTGAAGGTAACGACGCGGAGTCCGGAACTGGGGGATGGTCGAACGATCTTCTATTGCCAGACCCTTGCAATTGCAGTGAATCGCCTGATCAGCGGGCTATTCTGCCACTCCTCGTGCCACTTTCTCCGCGTGGCGCTCAGCGGCCGGTCGCACCGTCCAGGAGCTCGCGGAGGATGTCGGCGTGGCCCGCGTGCCGGGCCGTCTCCTCCAAGAGGTGCACGAGGATCCACCGCAGGCTGACCGTTGGCTCGGCGTCGTCGTTCGCGCACACCGCGTCGAGCTCGTTGGACCAGACGACCTCGTCGGTGCGGGACCACTGGCCCCGGTATCGCTCTACGGCTGCGGCGAGCCGCGGGCCACCGAGCTCGAGTTCGTCGGACGGCTCGCGGCCTGCGAAGCGCAGCTCGATCCACGACGCCTCCGCGCGTGCCAGATGGTCGACCAGCCACGCGAGGGTGGTCCCGCTCGGCACCGGCGAGATCGCCGCGGCGTCCTCGTCGACACCGTCGACCTTGCGCACGAGCGACTCGCGTTGGTACTGCAGGAGCGCGAGCAAGGTCTCTCGCTCGGGGGCGGCGAGACGGGGGGGCTTGCGATCGACCATTGCCACGAGTGTACGAACGTGGGGACGTGGGTAGCGCTGAGTCGCACCGACCACGGGGTGCGGGCAGCGACCCGCACCCCAGTTGATCGAGCTGTTCCTACTCGGCGCTCGGCGCCAGGACGCTGAAGACCGCGCCCAGCGGGTCCGCGCACGGCGCAAACCGTCCGACCGTCGGGATGTCCATCGGCTCGCTGAGCATCGCGCCACCGAGGTCCTTGCACTTGGCGACCGACTCGTCGGCGTCGTCGACCGCGAAGTACACGCCCCAGAACGGCGGGACCTCCGCCGGCATCATCTCGGGCTTCAGCATCATCCCGGCGATGCTGGTGACGCCGAGCTGGAACTCGGTGTACTCCATCGAGTTGTCGCTGCCCTCCTTGGCGCCCCAGCCGAAGACCTCGGCGTAGAACTTCTTGGAGGCGTCGAGGTCCGTCGTGATGAGCTCCGCCCAGCAGAACTGGCCGGATCCGCCGACCTCGCCGAGGCCCTTGGTGTTGCCGGGCTGCCAGATGGAGAACGCCGCCCCGACGGGGTCCGCGAACACCGCCATGTGACCCTCGCCCATGACGTCCATGGGCTCGACCATGACCGTGCCGCCGTTCGCCCGCACGGTCTCGGCGGTCTTGTTCACGTCGTGCACGCAGAAGTAGACGCTCCAGAACGGGTGGCCCGGGCTCTGCTGGGGCCCGAGCGCCGCGACTGTCTCGCCGTCCATCTGCGCCATGGCGTACCCGCCTGCCTCAGGTCCGAGCTCATTGACGGTCCAACCGAACAGCGACGAGTAGAACGACTTCGCCTTGGCGACGTCGGTCCCGCAATCGATCCAGCACGGCTCGCCCGGCGCGTAGTGGTCCTTCTTCATTCGGTGCTCCTTTGTCGCTTCCCTCGTGAAGGTAGACGAGTTGGCAGCGCTCCGCTCGGCCGCTCCGGGCCGTCGCGGCCCCGAGGGAGGAGCAAGGACCCGGTGTAGGATGCGCCCGCCACATCGGTGCGTTGCACCGCAAACCCAGGACCTGTGGTGCAGTCTGGAGTGCACGCCGCCCTGTCAAGGCGGAGGCCGCGGGTTCAAATCCCGTCAGGTCCGCTCGGTGGTTCGCCGCCGAACCCGGTCGGGTAGCTCAGTTGGCAGAGCGCGCGCCTGAAAAGCGCGAGGTCACCGGATCGACGCCGGTCCCGACCACACGGAAAAGGGGGTTGGACATGGACGCCTTCGAGGGGGTCGTGGCGCCACCGGTGCCCACGAACGAGCGGGTGCTCGACCACGCACCGGGGAGCGACGAGCGCGCCGCGCTCCGTTCGGCCCTCGACACGCTGCGCGCCGCGGATCCAGCGGAGCTTCCGCAGGTCATCGGCGGCGTCGCGCGGTTCGGCGACGGCGAGGTGACCGAGGTCGTCGAGCCCCACCGCATCGAGCACGTGTTGGGTCGGACCACCGAGGCCTCGGCGCAGGACGTCAACGACGCCGTCGACGCGGCGCTCGCCGCCGCTCCGGGCTGGCGCGCGATGGCATTCCGCGACCGAGCCGCGGTGTTCCTTCGCGCGGCGGACCTGCTGGCCGGGCCGTGGCGCGCGAGGTTCAACGCCGCGACGATGCTCGGGCAGTCCAAGTCGGTGTACCAGTCCGACATCGACGCAGTGTGCGAGCTGTGCGACTTCTTCCGCTTCAACGTCGCCGACGCCGCCGTGCTCTACGGGCGCCAGCCGCACGTGTCGCCGCGCGGGCAGTGGAACCAGATGGACCACCGTCCCCTCGAGGGGTTCGTGCTCGCGATCTCGCCATTCAACTTCACCTCGATCGCCGCGAACCTGTGCTGCGCACCCGCGCTCATGGGCAACACCGTGGTCTGGAAGCCGAGTCCGACCCAGCAGCTCTCGGCGTCGGTGATCCTCGAGCTGCTCGCTGCCGCAGGGCTCCCGCCCGGCGTCATCAACATGGTCACGGGCTCGGGGGCGGCAGTGTCCGAGGTGGCACTGGTGCACCCGATGCTGGCGGGGATCCACTTCACCGGCTCGACCGGCACGTTCCGCCACCTCTGGCAGACCGTGGCGTCCAACCTCGACCGCTATCGCTCGTTCCCCCGCCTCGTCGGCGAGACCGGCGGCAAGGACTTCGTCGTGGCGCACCCGAGCGCGGACCAAGACGCGGTGGTGACGGGGCTCCTCCGCGGCGCGTTCGACTACCAAGGCCAGAAGTGCTCCGCGGCGTCGCGCGCGTACCTGCCGAGGTCCTTCGCGTCAGCGGGGGTGCTCGACCGGCTCGCCGACGAGGCGGCGTCGATCGTCTACGGGGACGTCGCGGACCTGTCGGTCTTCGGCGGCGCGGTCATCGACCGCCGCAGCTTCGATCGGCTGTCGGACGTGCTGCAGCGGCTGGCCGCCGACCCGACGATCGAGGTCATCGCCGGCGGCACGGCACAGGACAAGATCGGCTTCTTCGTGGAGCCGACGGTCGTCGTCGGGACGGATCCGGGGCGTGAGGCGTTCACGACGGAGTTCTTCGGGCCGATCCTCTCGGTCCACGTCTACGAGGACGCGCGATTCGACGACGTGCTCGGGGTTGTGGACACGACGTCGCCCTACGCGCTGACGGGCGCGGTCTTCGCCACCGACCGCGGTGCCATCGAGCGCGCGACCGAGGCGCTGCGCTACTCGGCCGGCAACTTCTACGTCAACGACAAGCCGACCGGGGCGGTGGTGGGCCAGCAGCCATTCGGTGGGGCACGCGGCTCTGGCACCAACGACAAGGCGGGCTCGATCGCCAACCTCGAGCGCTGGGTCAGCCCGAGGACGATCAAGGAGAACTTCGACCCGCCCACCGACCACCGCTACGCGCACATGGCGCGCGACGAGGGGTGAACCCGCTCCGCTCGGCGATCCTCGCCGCGTCGCAGTCCGACCGGGTTCGCCGGACCGTCGAGTCGGTCGGCGCGACTCGCAGGGTCGTGGACCGCTTCGTCGCGGGCCAGTCGACCTCCGACGCGCTCGAGTGTGTGCACCGGCTGACCGGCGACGGCCTCCTGGCGACGGTCGACCACCTCGGCGAGGAGGTCACCGACGCCGCCGGCGCGGACGCGACCGTCGATGCCTACGTGTCGCTCCTCGATGCCCTCGCGACCAAGGATCTCGCGCGAGGGTCGGATGTCTCGGTGAAGCTGACCGCCCTCGGGCTCGCCGTCGACGCCCCGGGCGCCCGCGACCGGGCGCTGCGCATCCTGGATGCCGCACGGGACGCGGGCGCGACGATGACGATCGACATGGAGCACTCGACGCTCACCGACGTCACGATCGAGACGGTCCAGGCGCTCCGCGAGAGGGACCCGAGCGTGGCGGCGGTCCTCCAGGCGATGCTCCGTCGCACCGAGGCCGACGCGAGGGCGCTCGCAGGCGAGGGCGCGCGTATCCGGCTGTGCAAGGGTGCCTACGCCGAGGACGCCGACGTCGCGTTCCAGCGCCGCGCCGAGGTCGACGAGGCCTACCGCCGCTGCCTCGCCGTGCTGTTCAGCTCCGCCTGCACGCCCCTCGTCGCGACACACGATCCCGCGATGGTGACCGCCGCGCTCGAGCTCGCCGCAGCCGAGCGACGCGACCCCTCCGAGTACGAGCTGCAGATGCTGCTCGGGGTGCGTCCCGACGAGCAGCTGCGACTGCAGCGGCTCGGTCTGACCGTTCGCGTCTACGTGCCCTTCGGGACGCAGTGGTGGGGCTACCTGATGCGCCGCCTCGCAGAGCGGCCTGCGAACCTCGCGTTCTTCGCCCGCGCGCTGGCGACGCGCGGCTGATCGAAGGCCCGCGCCCAGCTCACGGGATCACGAGGTGGCTGTCGCCGAACTCGTGCCAGAGGTACCCCGCGGCCAGGCTCGCCTCGTAGGAGCGCTGCAGCAGGTCGGGCCTCGCGATCGCCTCGAGGAGGTCCAGGTGCGACGCCGCCGGCTCGTGCCAGCCCGTCACGATCCCGTCGATCGCCCGAACGCCACGCTCCGGGGTGACGATGAGGTCGGTCCAGTCGTCGACCGGCGCCACGATGCCGTCGTGGCCCGCCGCGGTCTCGACCGCTCGCACGACCGTCGTGCCCACGGCGATCACGCGGCCGCCGGCACGATGCGTCTCGTTGATGTGCGCTGCGGTGCTCGGCGGGACCCGAACGCGCTCGGGGTAGGGATGCTCGTCAGCCTCGAGCGAGGCGACCCCGGTGTGCAGCACGATCGGCGCGACCGACACGCCCTTTGCAACGAGCTCGGTGATGACCCGCATCGACAGCGGTCGGCCTGCGCTCGGCATCTCTGCGCTGCCCGGCTCGGTTGCGTAGACGTTCTGGTAGGAGGACAAGGGCCACGCCTGCTCGACGTACGAGTAGCGGATGGGCCGACCGTGTACGGCGAGCCATGCGAGCGTCGCCGTCGGGAGCGACAGGCGCGCGACCCAGAGCCGGTTGCTCTCGAGGAAGGGCTCCATCAGCTCGACCGACGCGCGCCGTCCGAGCTCGAAGCGGCGGGGCACCGTCCCGTCGCTCCACCGCGCCGAGCCCTGTCCCTCTCGCCGGCGAGGCTCGACGACCCAGAGCCCCTCCGTCAGGCACGTCGACAGGTGGATCACCGCGTCGCTCCCGTCCGTGCCGCGAGCGTCGATCGCCGCGGGGATGGTGGCCGAGGTGTTCACGACGACCAGGTCGCCGGCGTCGAGGAACTGGGGGAGGTGGCGGAACGTCGTGTGGACGAGCTCGCCGCTCTCGCGATGCGCGACAAGGAGGCGGACCGCGTCGCGCGCGAGGCCGCGGGCCTCGGGAGGGACGGTCGCCTCCAGCGAAGGGGGCAGCTCGAACGTGAGCCGGGTCGACGTCATCGGGCATCGCCTTCGAGCAGGTCCGCCGCCCGCACCCGGCCGCTCGCGGGTCGCTCGCGCACGAGGCGGAGGACCACGGGCGCGATCGACTCGGGCAGCGCGCGGTCTGAGATGTCCTCCCCTGGGAACGCCGCTTGGTGCATCTCGGTGCGCATGTCACCGGGGTCCAGCCACCACACGCGCAGGCCCGGCTCTTCTGCAGCGAGCACGTTGCTCAACTGCTCGAGTGCGGCCTTCGTCGATCCGTACCCTCCCCACCCCTCGTAGCCCTCGACGGCTGCGTCGGACGTCACGTTCACGATCGCACCACCACGTTCGCGAAGCTGCGGCAGCGTCCGCTGGATCAGCGCGAGTGGTGCCAGCACGTTGCTCTCGAAGAGCCGCGCGTACTCGTCGAGCGCCAGTGCCTCGAGGTGCACCAGCGGCGACGGTCCAAGGTCGCTCGCGTTGTTGACGAGGAGGTCGATGCCCCCAAGGCGCTCG
>DATBQT010000133.1:0-4608 GCA_036560685.1 Acidimicrobiales bacterium | reverse complement strand
GCGGTGCGCGACGTCCGCACACCGAGCGAGCTGGTGCAGCTCGCGACGAGCATCTTCTCTGAGGACCTGGACTCCGGGGACGCCGCGCTCCTCGTCGAGATGATCAGCGGGTCGTCGGGGAACCCGGGTCTCGGCGCGGCCGTCAAGCAACGGATCGAGCCGTGGACCGAGTTCGTGACCGCGTCCATCGCGTCAGCCATCGGGGGAACGCCGTTGCTCGACGCCGCTGGCGCGGACGAGCTCGCCTACGCGGTCGTCTCGCTCTACCTCGGACTGGAGCTGCTCAGCCACCTCGACGGCGACCGCACCCGGGCGCTCGCCGTGTTCGACCGCGCACGAGGGCTCGCCGCACTCGCCGACCTTCTCGCCGTAGCCCCTGCGGCGCCGGCCACCTCGCAACCAAAGGAGCTGCCATGACAGAGGCCACGACAACGACCGAGCCCGAGCACCGAGTCGAGGGCGACACGCGCCTCGACGCCGTGACAGGGGCGTTCAGCTACTCGGGGAGCGCGATCGCCCGCGCGCTCCTCGGTGAGGGCCGCGCCGTCCGCACGCTGACCATGCACCCCGATCGCGGCGTCGGCAACCCCATCGAGGCGCGGGCGCTCGACTTCGACGACCCCAACGGGCTCGTGCGCTCCTTGGGGGGGGTGACCACGCTCTACAACACCTACTGGGTGCGGTTCGCGCACGGGACGACGACGCACGACACCGCCGTCGAGAACTCGAGGACCCTCTTCCTCGCGGCGAAGCGCGCGGGCGTCGCCAAGGTCGTGCACGTCTCGATCCTCCACCCGTCGTCGACGTCGCCGTATCCCTACTTCCGGGGCAAGGCGCTCTGCGAGCGCGCGCTCGCAGAGACCGGGCTGCCCTACGCGGTTCTTCGGCCGTCGGTGCTCTTCGACGAGCGTGGCGTGCTGCTCAACAACATCGCCTGGCTGCTTCGGCACCTCCCTGTATTCGCGATCGGCGGACGGGGCGACTACCGGGTGCGCCCGATCCACGTCGACGACCTGGCTCGGCTGGCGGTCTCCGCCGCGACCTGGCGCGACGACCGTACCGTCGATGCCGTCGGTCCGGAGCGGCCGACGTTCAGCGAGCTCGTGTCGATGATCCGCGCGGCCACGTCGAGTCGCTCGATGGTCGTCCACGTGCCCGCACCGCTCCTCCTGGCTGCGGCAAGGGTGCTGGGCGTCGCGATGCGAGACGTGGTCCTGACCCAAGAGGAGTACCGAACGATGCGGGACGGCCTCGCGGACTCCGACGCCGAGTCGACGGGCGCCACCATGCTGTCGACGTGGCTCGCCGAGCACGGTGACGGACTCGGTCGCGAGTACCGCAATGAGCTCGACCTGCACTTCCGGAGCCCCGAGCGGGTCAGCGGCGAGGGCGCCGCCGGTAGTGGGCGGGGAACCCGAGCGACATGACCGTGGGATAGACCTCGTCGATCTCGCTCACGATCGCACCGCAGAGACGGTCGAGCTCGTCGGCGTCGACCGACGCCGCCGCGACGCGCGCGACGAGGTAGATCCCCTGCTCGACGCCGATCGCATACGACAGCCCGTACAGCGAGAAGTTGCGGGCGAGCACGAGCGCGTGGATGTCGGCCGTCGACTCGTCGGGCGCGGGCATCACCTCGGCCTCCGCCACGACGGTGCGCTGGCCGAGCGTGAGCCAGATCGCGATCACGTCCTTCTCGGTCCCCTTGAATCGCAGCGCCCAGCGGTCCGTGGCGGTCCGGTCGGTGACCGAACGGTGCTCGACGCCGAGCAGGTGGCCGCTGTCGGCCCACTGGGACTCGAACTCTCCGACGGCCGCGGTCACGCTCGCGCGCTCGGCGTCCGCGGCGAGCGACGCCTCGGGCACTAGGCGCAGCTGACGAGTCGGGACTCGCCCTTCACGCGAACGACCTCCTCGAGGCGCTCGGCGGCGCCCCGCCAGGTGAACGCCTGGGCGCGGAGCACCGCACCGGTCGAGAGCCGCATCGAGCGCAGGGGGTCCGCCGTCGCGCACTCGACCGCGTCGGCCCACGCCACGGGATCCCTACCCGCGACCAAGAAGCCGTTCACGCCGCTGTCCACGAGCGCCGTCAGGCCACCGACGTCCGACGCCACGACCGGCGCGCCACACGCGGACGCCTCGAGCGCCACGAGCCCGAAGGACTCCGCCCGCGACGGGACGAGGCAGACGTCCGCGGCGCGGTAGTAGGTGCTCAGCAGCTCGTGCGGCCTCGGCGCGACGAACGTGACCCGGTCGCGCAGTGACGGGTCGGACGCGCGCCGGCGCAGTCCCTTCTCGAACGCCGTGCCGCTTGGGCCGCTTGGGCCGCCCACGATTGCGAGCCGGTGCTGTCCGCCGCGGCGGACGAGCTCGGTGAGCGTCGCGACGGCGAGGTCCGCGCCCTTGAGGGCCTGCAATCGTCCGGCGAACAGGAGCAGCGGCCCGTCGCCGGCGATGCCGAGGGCCCGTCGGGCCTGGGAGCGGTCGCCGGGTCCGAAGACGGCGTGGTCGACGCCGAGCGGCACGAGGGCGATGCGGTCCTCTTCGACCCCGAGGATCGAGTGCAGCTGGGCTGCCTCGACCTCGCAGCTCGCGAGCACCGCGTCGGCGCAGGCCACGATCGCGCGCTCCTCGGCGGCACGCGCGGTGAGCGGCTCGCCCGAGGTCGCCGCCTTGATCCGCTCCGCGGTGTGGAAGGTGACGAGCAGCGGCAGGTCGAGCTCGTGCTTGATCGCGTGCCCCGAGATGCCGGACAGCCAGTAGTTGGCGTGCACGGCGTCGTAGCGCTCGGGCGACGCGGCCATGGCGGTGAGCACGCCCTCGGTGAAGGCGGGGACGTGCGCTTCCAGCCGCTCCTTGTCGATCGGCCCCGCGGGGCCCGCGGTCACGTGGTGGACCCGCACGCCGGGCTCGACCTCCACGATCGAGGGGGCACCGGGTGACTCGCGGCGCGTGAAGACGTCGACCTCAGAGCCGAGCCTCGCGGCCGCGGACGCCAGCTCTCGCACGTATACGTTCATCCCACCGCCGTCGCCGGTGCCCGGCTGGGCGAGCGGCGAGGTGTGAAAGCTGAGGATCGCGAGCCTCGACATGGGAGCGTCAGCCTACCGGGGGGTCCCTTCGACGTCCTCTGCCGGCTCGGCGGGCACGTCGGGCAGCGTGCCGACGAACGAGTGGTAGACGCCGAGCATCGCGTCCTTCTGCGCGCTCGTGAGTCGGTGGTCGTGCAGGATCGCGTGCTCGAGCCCCTCATGCTGCTGCGGGTCGAGGATGCCGGCGCGCACGTACAGCGTCTCGGCGGAGATCTTGAGCCCCTTCGCGATCTGCTGGAGGATCTCGGCGGACGGCCGTCGAAGTCCGCGCTCGATCTGGCTCAGGTACGGGTTCGAGACGTCGGCGAGCTCGCTCAGGCGGCGCATCGAGAGCCGCGCGTTCTCCCGCTGCTCGCGGATGAACCCACCCAGATCGGCCAGGCGATCGGACGACTGCTTGGCCACGAGCCGAGACTAGGGCGCCACACCCGAGCCGTAGCGGCGGACGACGAGGTGCCGGATTGACGACGCCGGCACGGCGCCGAACGCCCTCGAGTCGGTCGACGCCCCGGGGTTGTCCCCTGCCAGCACGACGCCGTCGGCGCGGACGTCGACGACTCGCTTCACCAGCTGACGCCGTGCGTCTCGAGGATCCGGCAGCGAGACGAGGTCACCCCGTCGCAGCGGGCGGTAGCGACGGACGAGCAAGAGGCGGTCCCCCGGATCGAACGTCGGCGTCATCGACGTGCCGTGCACCTCGACGCGCTCGAAGAGCCACGCCACCGCAGCACCGACGGCCAGGGCCGTGCGCCACGCCCGCCGTCCATGTCTGCTCGCTAACCTCACGACGACCCATCGAACAGCGAAGGCGCGTCCTTTGCAACTCGAAGAAAGGCTTACGCCATGACCCTGCTCGACACCTCGCTTCGACTTATCGACCTGTGCAGGGCTCCGCGCCCGGTCCATGCCCACTGCGACCTCCCCTGCGGCGTCTACGACCCCGCGCAGGCGCGCATCGAGGCACAGAGCGTCAAGGCCTGCATGGAGAAGTACGCCGCGAACGACGACACGGACTTCCGGGTGCGCGCGACGATGATCAAAGAGGAGCGCGCAGACCTCGTCAAGCACCACCTGTGGGTGCTGTGGACCGACTACTTCAAGCCCGAGCACCTCGCTGCGCACCCGAACCTGCACGAGCTGTTCTGGAACGCGACCAAGACCGCGGGTGAGGCGAAGAAGACCAACGACGTCGCGGTCGGCGACAAGCTCCTGTCGCAGATCGACGAGATCGCGAAGGTCTTCGCGGCAACGAAGAAGTAGAGAACTCGCCTACGAGGCAGACCCGTCGAGCGGGTGCTCACCGCAGCGCCGTGTGGTTGGCAAGGCGGTGAGCACCTCGTCTGACAAGGCAGCGCCGCAGACCTCGCAGGAGCGGTAGGTGCCCTCAGAGAGCCGGACCAGCGCCTGATCGACGTCGTCGAGGATTGAAGACGCCTCGTCGATCACTTCAGGTCGCGCGTCCATGCCGAGAGCGTACCGAGTGCTGCCACTCAGAAGACCATCGGGCGCGACTGGA
>DATBQT010000132.1:0-1813 GCA_036560685.1 Acidimicrobiales bacterium | reverse complement strand
CGCCTCCCCATCCTGGCCCGCCCATGTCCATCGACCGCATGCGGCCGCCTCGCCCATGGCCCCTCGCGTGCGGCCCATGCTCGTCGTGCTCGTGGTGCACCTGATCACTCCTCATCTCGACATCTCTTCTCATCTCGACTCCGTTCTCGGGTCCCGGCAGGCTCGTTTGCCAACCTTCTCTGACCGATAGCGATATATCATAAACGCTCGCAAGTGGATGTCAAGGCACTTCCCCTGAGGTACAACTGCGCGGTGAGGGGCTACGACCCGATGGACAGCTTCGACGACCGGAGCGCGGCGATCTACGACGACGCGCCTCGCGGGGACGAGGCGATGGCCGTCGACTTCCTGGCGGCAGCAGCACGGGGCGGCCCGGCCCTCGAGCTCGCGATCGGGACCGGGCGCATCGCCCTGCCGCTCGCGGCACGGGGCATCCGCGTCGACGGCGTGGACCTCTCCGAGCCGATGGTCGAGCGGCTCCGGGCAAAGCCGGGTGGCGATCGGCTCGCGGTCACGATGGGCGACTTCGCCGACGTGCCGGTCGAGGGCCGTTACGGGCTGATCTACGTCGTCTACAACACGCTGTTCAACCTGCTTACCCAGGACGACCAGGTCCGCTGCTTCGAGAACGTCGCGCGCCACCTGGACGACGAGGGCCGCTTCGTCGTCGAGGCCTTCGTGCCGAGCTACCTGCTGCGGCTGCGCGACGACCAGTACGTCGACGCCGAGCAGGTCGACGTCGACCGCGTGGTCCTCGACGTCGGGCGCCACGACGCGGTCGCACAGGTGCTCGAGGAGAGCCATGTGCACCTGTCGGCGGGGGGCGTCGAGGTGTTCCCGATCGTGTGCCGCTACTCGTGGCCGAGCGAGCTCGACCTGATGGCCCGGATCGCAGGGCTCCGGCTCCTCGAGCGATGGGGCGACTGGGGCCGCGGCGCGTACACGGAGAAGAGCCGGCTCCACGTCTCTGTGTACGGGCGCTGACCGCCCTTCGTCAGCCGATCGACAGGGGGCCGGCGAGGAGCGCGGCCAGCGGCGTGGTCTCGCTCGCGCTGCTCGCGAGTGCGTGCGAGGGGTGCGCGGTCAGGTCCGTGCACGCACGCGCACCCTCCCATCGCGAGAGCACCAGGCGCCGGTCGGTGCCGGCGACCGGAACGGGGAGCTCGTTCACGATGATCGCGGGGCGCCACGTGTAGCCGTCGACGTGGCGGCCGGTCATCGTGACGACGAGCGACCCGCTGTAGTTCGTGGGGGCCGGGTCGTTGTAGAAGGCGAAGTTCCCGAGGCCGTAGTCGACGAGGGCGGTGCCCTTGTAGCCCGCGCCCAAGAGCACGTGTGCGTGGCTGCCGATGACGATGTCGGCGCCCGCGCGGACGAGCGCCGTGGCGAGTGGCTCTTGGATCGCGTCAGGGCAGGCGTCGAGCTGCACCCCCCAGTGCAGGTAGACGATCACGGTGTCGTCGATGCGGCGCGCACGCTGCACCGCGGCGACCAGCGCGTTGACCTCGTAGGCCGACGCGAGCCCCGGCTGGGTCGCCGTGGCGGTCCATGCCGAGCGCAGGTCGCTGTCGATCACCTGGGTCGCCGCGATGATCCCGACGTGCTGACCGTTGACCACCGCCTGGAACGGCGTGAAGGCGGCCGCCGCGTTCCGGCCGATGCCGATGATCGGGTACCTCGTGCGCGCACGGACCGACAGCGCGATGCGCAGCCCGGCCAGCCCGCAGTCCTCGCCGTGGTTGTTCGCCTCGGTCACCAAACTGACGTGCGCGCCCCGGAAGGCGTTGACCGCGCTCGGCGGCGCCCAGAAGTT
>DATBQT010000131.1:0-2466 GCA_036560685.1 Acidimicrobiales bacterium | reverse complement strand
CGAGAGCGCGAGGAGTCGGACGAGCAGGCGCAGACGCGGAGCGCGCGTGGTCATCGGGCGGCCTCCAGCTCGATGACGCCCGAAGGCGAGATCCCGACCACCCAGCAGCCGGACCGGCCACAGGTCATCGACTCGACGTACGCCACGTTCCGCGGTGGCGCCGTATACGACCAGTGCGCGCCCCGGTCCGAGCTGTGCAGCTCGATCCCCCCCGTGAGCGACGTCCCGACCGCCAGGCAGGTGGCGGCGTTGAGGCAGGCGCCTGATACCAGCCCCGGCGTCGTCGCTGGGACGGACGCGATTGCCCAGTGCGCACCCCCGTCGGTGCTGCGCTCGATCACCCCAGCGCCCGCCACTCCGAACGACGCGATGTTGGTCCCGGCCGCCGTGCACAGCGTGGTCGTGAGGCACTGCACGCTGCTCATCTGGAAATCCGGGGAGACGTGAGCCGAGTTGTGCCAGTCCCTTCCGCCGTCGTTGGTCCAGACCGTGGCGGCGCCTCCCGCCTGGTTGTAGCCCACTGCGACGCACGCTTCAGCCGTCGCGCACGACACGGCGTTGAGCTGCCAGACCGAAGCCGGCACCTTCGCGGTTCGCCAGCGTTCCTTGGTGCCGGGCGAGCGGTACATCGCCCCGTTGCCGACGATGACGCAGGTCGAGAGCGTCGCGCACGAGACGTCGCTCAGGGCGATCGCTACGGGCGTCGTCGACCACGTCGCTCCATGGTTCGTGGTGGTCACGATGACGCCCGACTGGTTGTCCTGACCCACGGCAATGCAGGTCGTCGGGCTCGGACAGGAGACGCCCGTGAACGCCCTGACGGACGAGGGCGTCGCCAGCGCGGTCCAACTCGTGCCCGCCGTCGAGGTCGTAAGGATGCCGCCCACCTCGCCCCTGGAGGTCGCGATCGAGCCGACCGCCACGCACGACACCGCCGACCCGCACGTCAGCGATCGAACCGAGGTCATCCCGAGCGCGAGCGCGGGACCTCGTGTCGCGATGCCGTTGGAGACGTTGAAGAACTCCGGGACCCCGGCGCCGGTCGCTGCGGGCACCACACAGGTTGAAGCCGAGGGGCACGACAGCGCTCGAGCATCCCCCGACGAGGGCAGCGCCACGCGCGACCAGCTCGAGCCACCGTCGGTCGTTGCGAGCAGTAGCCCCTGATTGGCGCCAAGCGAGGGGGTGAAGTAGCCCGACGCAAAGCACGTGAGCGTCGCCGGGCAGACGATGAAGTACGGCTGGGATCCCGTAGGGATCGCCTGTTCGGTCCATGTCGCCCCCCCGTCGGTCGTGTGCAGGACCACCGAGCCGGTCGCCGTTCGCGAAGGCGCCTCGCAGACCAGCGCCGACGCGCACGCGACGTCCCAGACCACCTGGACACCGCCGGGCACCACGCCCGCCGACCACGTGAGTCCTCCGTCGCTCGTGGACGAGCTGACGCCGATCGTGGCGCCGTTGGGCGCCGACTCCCATCCGGTGATCAGGCAGGCGAGCGACGAAGCGCAGTGCACGCCCTCAACGCCGGCGTTGGTGACGAGGCCGAACGGCGAGATCACGCTCCACGACGCACCCGCGTCAGTCGTGGCGAGGACCGTCGCCTCTCCTTGGCTGCCGAATCCCGTGGCGATGCAGTCCTGCGGGCTCGAGCACTTCACCGTCTCGAAGTCGGAGAGGTCGACACCGGGGTCGACCTGCTGGACGGTCCACGTGCGGCCCCCGTCGCCCGAGCCGATTACCTGCACGTTCTGGTACTGCGCGCTGAGCACGACCGCCTCGCAGCGCATCGCGGTCGGGCAGTCGACGTCGGAGAGCCGGTAGGTGCCGACGGGAACGGGCTCGCGCGTCCAGGTCACACCGCCGTCGGTCGAGCGGAGCACGACGCCGTAGCCGCCGTAGGTGCCGCCGACGGCCACGCACTCCGTGAGCGTCGGGCACGACACGGCACCGACGTCTCGCGGAACGGTCGGGAACGTCCCGCGCAGGAGCCAGTGTGTAGCCCCACGCGATGCCGCGCCAACGGGGTTCACCGCGGGCGCAACGAGGCAGGCGACGGCCACCGCCACTACGGCGACCCTGCAGACGACAGGTCCGAGCCATCGCCCGCGGGACGAAGCGTCCTTCGTTCGATCCTCGCAAGCGTGCGTCATCGCCCCTCCGGCTCTGCTCGTCGGTGTCTAGCACCGTTCTTTCAGACCGCAGAGCGGAGATCGCCGCCTGTCAAGGGCACGTCCCGCGAGTCCGCACGTCCGCCTGCACGGTCGGACCACACGGCCGTCCGATCCTCAGGGCACGAATGTCCAGTCCACGACCACGTTGCCCCTGTGCGGCGTCCCACCGCCTCGCTCGTAGACGGCGAGGGCTGCGACATTCGCGTCCTCGGCCACGACCCACATGCCGTAGCAACCACGCGCGCGCGCCACGCTCCCAAGCTCGGCAACGAGCGCGACACCGATGCCGCGCCGG